>ANAW01000118.1:0-82564 GCA_000340945.1 Nocardiopsis synnemataformans DSM 44143
CGGGACGTCCGACGAACCGGAAGGAGCAGCACCGCAGTGGCAGCCGTCGTCGCGGTTCGGGGATATCGGGAACGATACGGTTGGACATGGGTCCTCACCTGTCTGCTTCAGGTCGTGGGCCAAGGCCCTGGCTCGGTGTTCGCGCACCGCCCAGGGCCGTTTGCGTGAGTACTGGTTTGTGTTCCGGCCTCACCTGACCACAGTGACACGGCAGTTACTCGAAAGTCCTGCATCGCCATCAGAAGTAGCTTTTTGTGGAAAAGAGCAGCACGATGTGTCTTCCTGTGGTCAACTGTGGTCATGCCTAGTGGTCGGAAAACAGTCGCGAAAGCGGCATTGGCGCAGTTCGGCAACGAGCTTCGGCGTCTACGGGGAGTGGCGGACCTGTCCCAGCGGGAGCTGGCCAGGGCGACGCTGGTCTCCTACCAGATGCTGGGCGCGATGGAGCGGGCGGAGCGTGCGCCGCGCAAGAGCTTCGCGGAGAAGGCGGACGAGGTGCTGGGTGCGCGCGGCGCTCTCCTGCGTCTCTGGCCTGGCGGACAGGAGGGATACCCACACGGGTTCAAGGAGTACGTGGAGCTGGAACGAGAGGCCAGGGCTATCCATGACTTCCAGACCCAGGTTGTTCCGGGGCTCTTCCAGACAAAGGACTATGCCAGCGCGGTCCTGGGCGCGAGTTGGCCGCCCAGCGGAGACGAAGAGATTGAGCGCTTGCTCAACACTCGTGTAGCGCGCCAGCAGATCCTGGAGCGAGACCAGCCATCTCTGATGTGGGTAGTCATTGACGAGGGTGTCCTACGGCGTCCTGTGGGCACCAAGGATGTGATGATCGCTCAACTTGAGCGTTTGATGGAACTCGCGGCCAGGCCACGTGTCCGCCTTCAGGTTCTGCCCTTCACCAAGGGCGTGCACGCTGCTATGGATGGCGCGTTCAAGGTCTTGGATATGGGCGGAAGTGAGCACGTTGCCTATGCCGAGATACCCGGGACCGGTCGTGTAACCGCTGACACTGACGAAGTGGAACAATGCTCTCTGCGCTTTGGGGCGCTGCGTTCGCTGTCACTCTCTCCGGACGAGTCCGTTGACTTCATCTCTCGCTACAAGGAGGCACACAGCCATGGAATCGACCCCTTCTCACTGGCGTAAGTCCAGCTACAGCGGTAACCAGGGTGGTGACTGTGTCGAGGTCGCGGAGACCATCGCCCCTGCCCCGGAGGTGCCCACATCCCGCTGGCACAAGTCCAGTTACAGCGGTAATGGTCCTACCTGCGTCGAGGTCGCGGAGACTGCTTGGCAGATCCACGTCCGCGACACCCAGAACCGCTCCCTCGGCCACCTCACCTTCCCCGGATCCGACTGGAGCGCACTCCTCGCCTCCCTGCGCTGACAACGGCGCGAACGGCGCGAACGGTGCGGGCGACCGCTCGCCCGCACCCTCCGCCGGACACCTCCGCGTGACCCCCGTCTCAGGCGACCCCCTACAACCCCGGGGCCCGCAGAACTGTGCGCCCCGACCTTCGTCCTGGTCACCGCCATAACGGACAATGGGCAGAGATCCGCCTCCACGACCTCCCGAGGGAACCGCCCATGCCCACGACCAGGACCAACGTCCGCTACAGGGGCCTGACCGCCCGCGACCTCGCGCTCATCGCCGTGTTCGCCGGGCTCATCGCCGCCCTCAGCGTCACCGTCGCCATCCCGCTGCCGTTCTCGCCGGTGCCCATCACCCTCCAGACCCTGGGCATCATGCTCGCCCCCACCCTCCTGGGCTGGAAGCGCGGCACCCTCGCCGTCGCCGCCTTCCTGGCCCTCGGCCTGGCCGGGCTCCCGCTCTTCGCGGGCGGCATGGGCGGCGTCGGCGTCCTGGCCCGCCCCTCGGCCGGGTTCATCGTCAGCTGGATCTTCGCCGCCCTGGTCATCGGCCTGCTCACCGACCTCCTGGTCCGCGGCGGCCGGGGGCGCTACCGCTTCTGGGCGGGCCTGGCGATCAACATCGTCGGCGGCATCCTCGTCATCTACGCGATCGGCGTCCCCTGGATGGCCGTCGTGATGGGCGACGGCGTCCTGGCCGCCGCCTACTCCATGGTGGCCTTCCTGCCCGGCGACCTGGCCAAGGCCGTGGTCACCGCGCTCATCGCCAGCGCCGTCTACCGCGCCTACCCGATCCCGCCCGCGGGCCGCCCCGTCGTGGAGGCCGGTACCGACCGCGGGGAATCCTGATGCTGCGACTGGAGGGCGTCTCCCACTCCTACGACGACCGCGCCGTGCTGCGCGACGTCACCCTCGACCTCGCCGAACACCGCATCGGCGTGATCGGGGCGAACGGATCGGGCAAGTCCACGCTCGCCCGCACCCTCAACGGCCTCGTCGTCCCCGACGAGGGCCGTGTGACGCTGGGGGAGTGGGACACCCGGCGCCACGCCAGGAAGATCCGGCGCAGGGTCGGCTTCGTCTTCTCCGACGCCGCCAACCAGATCATCATGCCCACCGTCGCCGAGGACGTGGAGATCGGTCTGCGCTCCCTGCGGCTGGGCCGGGAGGAGACCGCCCGCCGGGTGGAGGCGGCCCTGGTCCGCTACGGGCTCGACGGCCACCGCGACCACCCCGGGCACCTGCTCTCGGGCGGGCAGAAGCAGCTCCTGGCCCTGGCCTCGGTACTGGTCACCGAGCCCGAGGTGCTGGTCTGCGACGAGCCCACCACCCTGCTCGACCTGCGCAACACCCGCATGGTGCACCGGACCCTGGACGGCCTGGAGCAGCAGGTCGTCCTGTTCACCCACGACCTCGACCTGCTCGACGGCTTCGACCGGGTCCTGGTCATGGACGCGGGCCGGGTGGTCTTCGACGGCGTTCCCGGCGACGCCGTGCCCCACTACACCAAGCTCATGGACGAACGGTGAGCACGGTCGGCCTCTACGTCCCCGGCACCGGATTCCTGTACCGGATCCCGGCCGGGGCCAAGCTCCTCGCGCTGCTGCTGGTCGGTGTCGGCCTCGTGGTCTGGGCCGACCACAGAGTCGCCGTCGGCGCCCTGGCCGCCGCGCTCGCGCTGTACCCGCTGGCCGGCCTCCCGCTGGGGCGGGCCTGGTCCGCGCTGCGCGCGCTGTGGCCGTTCCTGCTGGCCATCGGCCTGTTCCAGGTCCTGTTCGCGGACTGGCAGACGGCCCTGCGCCTGTGCGCGCAGCTGGCCGCGCTCGTCCTGTTCGCCAACCTCGTCACGCTCACCACCCGCGTGCGCGCGATGCTCGACCTCTTCGAGCGGATGGCCCGACCGCTCCGGCACGTGGGCGCCAACCCCGACCGGATCGCCCTCGTCCTGGCGCTCACCGTCCGCTCCATCCCGATGGCCGCCTCCGCCTGGCGGGCCGCGCGCGAGGCCTACCGCGCGCGGGGCCTGTCCGGCCGACCCCACCTGCTCGTGGTCCCGGTCATCGTCCAGCTGCTGCGGATGGCCGACGCGACGGGGGAGGCCCTGGTGGCCCGCGGTATCGACGAGGACACCCGACGCTGAGGATTCGCCCACGGGAGCGGACGAAAAGAGGGAACCCGGTACCGATTCGGTATCGAGATGTTCGTATTCGCGACATTTCGCTGAATAATGGCGGTACTCCAGCCCATCCGCGTGTCAGCGAACCGGTGATAGCGTGCCCCGGCATCCCCCCGCCGACATCCGAGTCCGGTCCGCCGCCGTCGTGGCGGCCGTCCTCGCGGTGTTCATGGCCTTCGCCCTGCCCGGCGCCACCTCGGCCTCCGGGGCCGCACCGCCCCGCCCTGACCCCGCCCTGTTCCGCTCGCTCGTCTCCGAGAGCGCGTTCCCCCCGGTGCCCCTCGCGCCCGTCGACGCGCCCGAAACCGGAGGTCAGGGCCTCACCCCCGCCCAGCGCGAGGAGCTCGCCGCGCGGATCGGAGCGATCGGGGAGGAGCACCCGGCCGACTTCGCGGTGGCCGTGCAGGACCTGCGCACCGGAGCCACCTTCAGCCACGACGCCAACCGGCAGTTCCCCACGGCGAGCGTGGCCAAGCTGACCATCCTCACCGTGCTGCTGCTGCGCGCCGAGGAGGAGGGCCGCGACCTCACCGGAGCCGAGCGCTCCCAGGTCTCCCGCATGATCCGCCACAGCGACAACGAGGTCACCGACGGCCTGTACTCGCGGATCGGGTTCACCGACGGCTTCGTCGAGGGCGCGGAGACACTGGGCTTCACCAACACCGATCCCCACCCCCGCGGCCGGTGGGGCGCCACCATGACCACCGCCGCCGACCAGGTGCGGCTGCTGCGCGCCCTCTACTGCGACGGGAGCCCGCTGGCGGAGGAGGACCGTGCCTACGCGCGCGGGCTGATGGAGTCCGTCGCCGCCGAGCAGTCCTGGGGGATCTCGGCCAGTGCGGGCCCCGACGACACCGTCGGGCTCAAGAACGGCTGGACCCCGCGCGAGGCCAACGCCGGCCTGTGGAACGTCAACAGCGTCGGCTACGTGGCCGGACCCGGACGCGAGTACCTGATCGCGGTCCTGACCGACGGCAGCCCCGACTACACCACCGGCGTCGCCCTGGTGGAGGAGGTGGCGGCCACGGTCACGGCGGCGATGGAGGAGGCCCGTGCCGCCGAGGAGCCGGCCGAATGACCCCCCGCGCCGTCCCCGCTCCCGGACGAACGTTCCCCGGCGCCCTCTCCGGCCCGTGCGCACGCGTGCCCCGCCCGGAGGGCTCCGGACGGGGCACGCGCGGGACTCCCGGTCGGCTAGTCCAGCGGGCCGCCGGCGACGTAGAGGACCTGGCCCGACACGAACCCGGCCTCCTCGCCGGTGAGGAAGGCGACGGCGTTGGCGATGTCCTCGGGCACGCCCACCCGGCGCACAGGGATCTCGGCCTCCTTGAAGGCCTTCATGTCCTCGTACTTGACGCCGATGCGCTCCGCGGTCGCCTTGGTCATGGCGGTCTCGATGAAGCCGGGCGCGACCGCGTTGCAGGTCACGCCGAACTTGCCCAGCTCGATCGCCAGGGTCTTGGTGAACCCCTGGAGCCCCGCCTTGGCCGCGGAGTAGTTGGCCTGGCCCCGGTTGCCCAGCGCGGAGGAGCTGGACAGGTTGACGATCCGGCCCCAGCCGCCCGCGGTCATGTGGGACTGGGCGGCCCTGCTCATCAGGAACGAGCCCCGCAGGTGCACGTTCATCACGGTGTCCCAGTCCTCCACGGACATCTTGAACAGCAGGTTGTCGCGCAGGACGCCGGCGTTGTTCACCAGGATCGCGGGCGGGCCCAGGCGCTCGGCCACGGTGTCGACGGCGGCGGTCACCTGGTCGGGGTCGGACACATCGCAGCCCACGGCCAGGGCGGTGCCGCCCGCGGCCGTGACGCGGTCGACGACCTCCTGGGCGTCGGACTCCCTCAGGTCCAGCACGGCGACGGACCGGCCCTCGCGCGCCAGGCGCTCAGCAGCGGCGGCACCGATCCCACGGGCCGCACCGGTCACGATGGCCACACGGGGCGTTGGTGACATGTGGGATTACCTCCAAGAGTTCGCGTGGTGGGCGCGAGGAGATCCTATCCACATGCCAACCGGTCGGTAGGTGCACGGGGTGCGCTCCGAACGGTCCGCCCGCGGGTAGGGCGGTCCGCGCCGACCCGCTTTACGGGTCGGCCGAAGTCGTCTCCCCGTTTGCCTGCACATCGTCGGGGCTTGGCCTACGATTGCCTGCAAGACGAAAATGCACGTGCATTCGAGTCGTGCAGCGGCACGAGACCGACCTGCACGCGGACCCGGCCCACCCCGGCCGTGTCACCGACGCCCACACAGCGGTGCGTCAGGGAGGAGTGGAAGGCATGGAGTGCGCTGAGGCGGTGGCCGATCCGGCCGGTGGCTGGTGGCTCAAGGTCCTGACGCACGGTTCCCGCCGCTGGAACACCCCCGTCTGCGGAGACCGGCACGACGCCGTCACGTGGAGCTTCGAGCCGCGCCCCCACTCGGTGGGGGCCGCGCGCGAGATTTCCGAGGCGCTTCTCCACGAATGGGAGATGCACTACTTGTCCAGCGATGTCGCGGTGGTCGTTTCGGAATTGGTCACCAATGCGCTCCGGCACGGTGGCCCTCTGCCCTTGACAGGGCAGAGCGATGGCGGTATTCAGCTCTCGCTCATGCGCAGCGGCAGTGAATTCATCTGCGCGGTTCGTGACGGTGGAGACCGGCTCCCCGAGAGAAGGGAAACCGATCTCGACCTGGAGGGCGGTCGGGGGCTTGCCCTGGTGAGTGCTTTCGCGCGAGAGTGGGGTGTGATTCCCACACCGCCCGGCGGAAAGTTCGTTTGGGCGCAATTCGTGTGAGTCCCGGGTTCCCGCCCGGCGCCTGCGGCCGCGCTGTCCTCCGACTGCGTTGTCCTCCGGCGGCGCTCTCCGGCAGGGGCGGCCCTCCCCGGAGGTACTGGAGGGGCTCCGGGCCGAGGCCCGAAGGCACCACTGCTCTATCGTTCTATCGTGTACCTGTAGTGTCTTGTCCGCACGGCAAAGGTGTCCCGTCGCATGGATACCCTTGTGCGAGGAATGAGGGAGAGGCGGCGAACGTGGATATCGCTCGATTGCGCCAGGGGAGCGGCCCCACTGTGCGCCGCATGCTGATCGGGCACGAGCTGCGCCAGCTTCGCGAAGCGCGTGCTATCAGCCGGGAGGACGCCGGGAACAAGATTCGGGCATCGGCGTCGAAGATCAGCCGTATGGAACTCGGCCGTGTCGGTTTCAAGCTGCGCGATATCGAGAACCTCCTCAAGATGTACGGGGTCTCCGACCGCAAGAGGATCAAGGAAATCCTCGAAGTAGCGCGCGAATCCAACAAGCCCGGTTGGTGGAAGGAGTACGGGGAGTCACTGCACAAGTGGTTCATCCGCTACGTCGGCTTCGAGGAGGCCGCCGACCACATCCGCATCTACGAGTCCCAGTTCGTTCCGGGGCTGCTCCAGACAGAGGAGTACGCGCGGGCGGTCATCTCCGGCGGCGTGGAGACCGACGAGGTCACCGAGCAGCGCGTCGACGCCAGACTCAGGAGACAGCGGCGCCTGCGCACCGACACGAGCATGCGCATGTGGGTGATCCTCGACGAGGCCGCGGTCCGCAGACCCATCGGCGGACCGGAGGCCGGGCGCGAGATCATGCGCGGTCAGCTGGAGTGGCTCATCCAGCTCAGCAAGGAGTACGACAACATCACCCTCCAGATCGTCCCCTTCGCGGTGGGCGCGCACGCGGCCGAGGCGGGTTCGTTCACGCTCCTGCGCTACTCGGAGTTCGAGCTCGCGGACATGGTCTACCTGGAGCAGCTCACCGACGGCGAGATCATCGACCGCAGGTCGGTGGTGGAGGCCTACACCAAGGCCATGACCCGGCTCAGCGTCGCCGCGGCCACGCCGGACGAGACGCTGGAGCTGTTGGAGGAGATGCTGGAGGACCTGGACAAGGAAGCCGGCTGAGCAGCGGCGTGGGACGGGTGGAGGGGGCCCGGAACACGCGCTCAGGGATACGAGAGGCTCGCCGAGGCGGGCCTTTCCGGGTTTCGGGGCACGTGCGCCCGGGCGGGCCGCCGCGCGCGTGCGGTCGCGGACCGGCCGGGGCGGCGGCGCGGGGACCGGTCCGGTGCCCGGGGAAGAAGGGGTCACCGCCGAGCGGTAACCCCTCCTGTGTGCCGCGGGGCCGAACGCGCCAGAGGGGACGGAAGGCCCTAGCCGAGCAGGTTGTCGAAGTCCCCGTCCTTGGCGCCCAGGATGAGGCAGTCGATCTCCTCCTGGGTGTAGACCAGCGCCGGCCCGGACGGGAACCGCGAGTTGCGTACGGCGATGGAGCCGTCGCCGAGGCGGGCCATCTCGACGCAGGCGCCCTGGGAGTTGCTGCGCCGGGCTTTCTGCCAGGCCGCCTCGGTGAGCTGGGTCGCGGGGATGCCGTTGTGTGCGGTCATGCTGCTCCTTTGTTTCGTCGAGGGGAACGTCCGTGCTTATGCACTGCCAGATGCACGTGCATTGGCACCGACATGTTCACAAGCATAGCGTGACCCCCGCCACTTGTCCGGAGGTTTGGTGGTATGTAAGCGCCATGTAACCCGTGGCGTGCCCGTGTGTCGTGTCCACGTGGCCCGGGGCCGTTTCGGCCGGAAGGGAAGAGGGGACGCGAACGCGCCGAATACCCCGCTGTGCGGCGGCGGGGGCGAGGGGCGCGAAAGCGCGCAGACCCCGTCCGCAGGGAAGGCCGTCCCGTCATGAAGGCCGTTCCACCGGGAAGGCCGTCCCGCCGTGAAGGCGGGGCCGGGGGCGCGAACGCACGTCGGCCCCGTCGGCCGGGGCGGATGCCCGGGGCCGACGGGGCCGGTGCGGTGGGACGGGTCGAGGATCAGGAGCAGGACAGCGCGGCGGTCAGCGCCTCCAGGTTGCCCCGCATGATCGACGGGTAGTCGTCGCCGGGGGAGTCCTCGGTGACGCCCTCCAGCGGGTCGAGCACCTCCACCTGGGCGCCGGTCTCGGCGGCGATGGTCTCGGCGGTCGCCGCGGGCATCAGCGGCTCGGTGAAGATCGTCCCGATGCCGCGCTCGTTGACGACGTCGGTGATGGCCGCGATCTGCGAGGGGGAGGGCTCGGTCTCGGGGTCCACCCCGCTGACCCCGATCTGCTCCAGGCCGTAGGCCTCGGTCAGATAGGTGAAGGCGGTGTGCCCCACGACCACCTCGTCGTGCTCACAGGAGGACAGCCCCTCCTCGTACTCCTGGCCGATCGCCTGCAGCTCGGCGGTCACGGCCTCCACGCCCTGCGCGTAGCCGTCGGCGCCCTCGGGGTTGACCTCGGCCATCCGGTCGCCGAGCGCCTGGGCGGTCTGGGCCATCAGGTCCACGTCCAGCCAGAAGTGGGGGTCGTACTCGCCGTGGTCGTGCTCCTCCTCGGCGGCGGCCTCCTCCTCCGCGTGAGCCTCGTCCTCGGCGTGGTCGTGGCCCTCCTCGGCGTGGCCCTCCTCCTCCGCGTGGCCCTCCTCGGCGTGCTCGTCGCCCTCCGGGTGGTCGTGGCCGCCCTCCCCGGCGGGGTGCAGCTCCACGACGTCGGCGACGTTGAACGCGCTCTCGGAGGCCTCCTGCGCGATCGCCTCGTCCACGGCGGGCTGGAGGCCCTCCACGTAGAAGGCGATGTCGGACTCGCTGACCTCGGCGACCTGTCGGCCCGTGAGCTCCAGGTCGTGGGGCTCGGTGCCCGGCTCGGTGAGCTGGACGACCGCCACCCGGTCGCCGCCGATCCGCTCGGCCAGCCACTCCAGGGGGTAGACGCCGGTGACCACGGTCAGGTCCGCGTCGGCGGGGGAGACACCCGAGTCGTCCGCCCCCTCGCCGCCGCTTCCGCAGGCGGTGATCGTCAGAAGTGTCGCGGCGCCGAGGGCGGCGGCCCGCACGGTTGTCCCAGTTCGCATGGGTCAATTGTCGGGAGAATGAAAACGGTTGTCAATTTGTCGCTTTGGGGCGGAACGCCCACGCACCCCCGGAACCGCTGTCGGCGGGCGCGCGGAGCGGGCGGGCGGACGCGGAACCGGCGGCGCCGGGCGGCTCCCCGCCCCGCCGGTTTCCGCCGCACCCCAGCGGTTCCGGCCCTCTCCGGCCGCCGCGCGGCCCGGCTCAGGTGGACTCGGAGAAGCGCTCCACGTCGTCGGTGCGCCCTGCGACCACGATCACGTCGCCCTTGTTCAGCACCGTCTCCTGGGTGGCGTAGGTGAACTCCTCACCCATCCGCTTCACCGACACCACCGTGATCCCGTAGTGCTGGCGGACCCGCGTCTCGCGCAGCGTCTTGCCGATGAGCTCCTTGGGCGCCTTGGTCTTGCCCAGCGAGAAGCCCTCCTCCAGCTCCACGTAGTCGAGCATCCTGCCCGACAGCAGGTGCGCCACCCGCTCACCCATGTCGTGCTCGGGCAGCACCACGTGGGTGGCGCCGACCTGCTCCAGGATGCGGCCGTGGCGGCGGCTCGTCGCCTTCGCCCAGATGTTGGACACCCCCATGTCCACCAGCAGGGAGGTGGCCAGGATGCTCTCCTCCAGGTGGGTGCCGATGGCCACCACCGCGCTGTGGAACTGGCCCGCGCCCACCTGGCGCAGCGCCTCCTCGTCGGTGGCGTCGGCGATCACCGTGTGCGTGAGCGCGTCGGCGAAGGACTGCACCAGCCGCGGGCTGGAGTCCACGCCCAGGACCTCCCACCCCCGGCTGACCAGCTCCAGACCGAGCGAACTGCCGAACCGGCCCAGGCCGATGACCAGGACCCGCTTGTCGGTGAGTCTCCTGTGCTGCTGCACGGTGTCCCTTCCTTCCCTCGGGGTGCTCTCAGCCGATGATCGGCCGCGCCTCGGCGAGATCGTAGCGCCGGCGGTGGTCGCGGAAGGCCAGCGCCGTCACGAAGGTGATGGGGCCGACCCGGCCCGTCACCATCAGCAGGGCCAGCAGGAACTGGGCCCACGGCGCCAGCTCCGCGGTGATGCCCATGGACAGGCCGACCACGCCGACGGCCGACACCACCTCGAACATCACCGGCAGCAGTTCGAACGGGGTGGTGCGCACCAGCAGGACGGTGGTGAAGGCCACGACCGTCGCGGACAGGAACACCAGGCTCAACGACTGCCGGATCACCTCGGGGGACAGCTGGCGCCCGTAGACGTGCACCTTCTCGTTGCCGCGGACCTCGGCCGCCACCACCAGGAAGATCACCGCGAGGGTGGCCACCTTGATGCCCCCGGCCGTTCCGGCGCTGCCGTTGCCGACGAACATCAGCATGATCGTCACCAGCAGCGTGGCGTCCTCCATCTCCCCGGTGTCGACGGAGTTGAGCCCGCCGCTGCGCGGCATCACGCCGTGGAAGAAGCCGTCGACGAGCCGGGACCACCAGTGCATCTGCCCGAGGGTCTGGGGGTTGTTCCACTCCATCAGGGTGACCAGCAGGGCCCCGCCCACGAAGAGGATCGAGGTGGTGGTGACGGTGAGCTTGGTGTGCAGGCTCCACAGGCGCGGGGTGCGCAGCTCGCGCCGCAGCTCCAGCAGCACGGGGAAGCCGATGCCGCCGAGGATCACCGCCAGGGCGATCGGCACCAGGATGAACGCGTCGCCGGAGAACCGCATCATGCTGTCCCCGTACAGGGAGAGCCCGGCGTTGTTGAAGGCCGAGATCGAGTGGAAGAAGCCCGAGTAGGCGGCCTCCCCGAGGGACATGTCGTAGCCCAGCCACATCCTCGGCGTGATCAGCAGGAACGTCAGGCCCTGGCAGATGAGGAAGATCAGGGCCACCCGGCTGACCAGGCCGCGCACGTCGCCCACCCACATGCTCCGGGTCTCGGCCTGCACGGTGAGCTGCATGCGCAGCCCGAACCGGCGGATCATCGCGGTGCCCAGCAGGGAGGCCAGGGTCATGATGCCCATCCCGCCGACCTGCATGAGCGCCAGGACCACCCCCTGGCCGAAGGTGTTGAGGTCGCTGCCGATGCTGATCACGCTCAGCCCGCACACCGAGAGCGCCGAGGTCGCGGTGAAGAAGGCCTCGACGAAGCCCAGCCCCCGGTCGTCGGGGGTGGTCAGCGGGGTCATCAGCAGCGCCGTGCCTATCAGGTCCACGACCACGTAGGCCATGAGGAACACGCGCGCGGGCTGGCGCCACGTGCTGGCCTCGCGGGTGGAGCTCAGCTCCCGGCGCAGCTTGTACGACAGCCTGGCGGCCCTGAGGGGCAGGAGCGAGCCGCGCAGCCTGCGCAGGGCGCGCAACCCCGCTCTCAGCCGGTTCTCGCTCACCGCTGACCGCGGGTCGGGAAGGGTGCCACGGTGTCTCCTTAAGCGTTCCTGGGCGCGGGGAACCGTGCCGGAGGGTTCCGATGGTGGCACGTCCACGGCCCGTCCAGCATCGTAACCGTGCGGGGGGTGTGCCGGTGGCACCCGCGGCGGTCTCCACCAGCGGGGACGCGGGCCCCGCGCGGACCCCGCCGGGACCGGTCGCGGGCCCGGCCGCGCCTTGGCCGAGGTCAGGCGTGGCGGGCGCCCTCGTGGTCGGCGTGGCCGGGCGGCTCCAGCTGCAGCGTGGAGTGCTCGACGTCGAAGTGGCCGGTCAGGCACGCGTGGAGTTCGTCCAGCATGCGGCCGCCGTCGCGCAGGTGCTCCTCGGCGACCACCACGTGCGCCGACATCACGGGCACCCCGGAGGTGATGGTCCAGGCGTGCAGGTCGTGGACGTCCAGGACGGCGGGGTGCCCGAGCAGGTGGTCGCGGACCTCGCTCAGGTCCATGCCCTGCGGGGTGGCCTCCAGCAGGATGTGCACGGCCTCGCGCAGCAGCGCCCACGCGCGGGGCACGATGATCGCCGCGACGCCCAGCGAGACGAGGGTGTCCACCCGGTCCCATCCGGTCAGCCAGACGACGACGCCGCCCGCGATCACCCCGGCCGAGG
The DNA here is from genome assembly GCA_000340945.1 of Nocardiopsis synnemataformans DSM 44143. Classification (GTDB taxonomy): domain Bacteria; phylum Actinomycetota; class Actinomycetes; order Streptosporangiales; family Streptosporangiaceae; genus Nocardiopsis; species Nocardiopsis synnemataformans. The sequence continues at coordinate 12,427 of ANAW01000118.1, forward strand.
CCAGGGCGTCGCCCATGACCTCCAGGTAGGCGCCCTTGACGTTGAGGCTCGCACGGGCGCCCGAGCGCAGGACGAACAGCGCGCCGATGTTCATGACCAGACCGAAGGCGGCCACGGCGACCATGCCCGGCCCGGACACGTCGGCGGGCGTCCGGAGCCGCTCGACCGCCTCCACCACGATGAACCCGCACAGGACGAACAGCACCAGCGCGTTGACGGCGGCGGCGAGGATCTCCGCGCGCTGGTAGCCGAAGGTGCGCCTGCTGGTGGCGGGCCGCGCGGCGATCCACACGGCCACCAGCGCCAGGGCCACCCCGAAGGAGTCGGTGACGGTGTGCCCGGCGTCGGCGAGCAGGGCCAGGCTGTCGCTGAACACGGCGCCGACCACCTGGACCACGGCGACGACGAGCATCATCCCGAGGACCACCGCCAGCCGCCTGCTGTTGGCGGCCCCGGCGGTGACACCGTGCCCGTGCCCGTGGTCGTGTCCCAGGCCCATCAGCTCCCCCGTTCCGACGTCCTCTCCCGGGGCCGCCGTGTGCGGCGCCCATGGTTCAGCCTCCACTGTTTATACAGTCTACGCTGTCTATACAGCAAGCCATGTACAATGGTTTTCATGTTGACCTCCGAGCAGCGCCTGTCCGCCATCCACCGGCTCGGCCGCGCCCTGTCCGACCCCACCCGCTGCCGCCTCCTGCTGGCGCTCCTCGACGGTCCCCACTACCCCGCCGGACTCGCCGACCAACTGGGGCTCACCCGGCAGAACGTCTCCAACCACCTCGCCTGCCTGCGCGACTGCGGCCTGGTGAGCACCTCCGCGCGCGGGCGCCAGGTCAGCTACGCGCTCGTGGACGAGTCCCTGGCCCACGCCCTGGAGGACCTCCTGCGCGTGGTGTGGGGGACCGCGCAGCCGCACGAGACCCCCGGGGAGCGGCGGCCCGCCTGAGCGCCGCCCCCACTGGGCCGGAGTGTGCGGGTCGCCCGGCGATCACCGACCCCGTGCACGCGCGCCCGGGGCGCTCGGTGCCCCGCCCCGCCCGCTCCGTCACCCCCGGTGTCCCCGCGTTCCACGCTTCCGGGGTCGTTTTCCGGTTGGCCGGAAGCTGCCACCGTGATGTCCGTTACAGGGATCGCCCCTTGCTCCGCCGCGGAAAGCCGCATCTCATCCCGTCCGGCTCCGACTTACGGATGAGGACACCTACTTTGGTCAGAAACCGACCCTGACAGAAGACTGACGCGTCCCTGAGACTGCCCTGAATCGCCCGGGGGATCCCCAAGTCCCGATATAACGCGACGTATGGTGAGTAGTGCGCCCGGCAGGTGCACGAGGCCCGGGAGAGACGGCTGACACGGCCGTCCCGCACCCGGGCGACCGGACACCGGCACCCCTGTCACCACACGTTCGAGCCCGGTCCCAGCACCGGCGGACGACTGTGTGCTGCCCCGGCGCGTACACGCGCTCGACGACCCACACCTCACGGCCCGCCCCGTGTCCGCAGTGAACTAGGAGCGAGAACCTCTCATGTCCAGATCGGCCGCAAGGGCCCGCGCCGCGGGTCGCCCCCGGACGGGGACCGCTGCCACCAGCGTGGAAGGGACCCGGGTATGAACCGCGCCGCGGTCATGTCGCTCGGCAACCGGGCGCTGGTCCTGCTCATCACCCTGGCAGTCCTCTTCTTCGGAGTCCTCGCCGCGGCGTCGGCCAAGCGCGAGCTCTTCCCCGACATGTCCCTGCCGATGGTGATGGTCTCCGGCACCTACCAGGGGGCCGCCCCCCAGGTGGTGGAGAGCCAGGTCACCGAGCCCCTGGAACAGGCCGTCCAGAGCGTCCCGGGCGTCACCACGGTCACCTCGACCTCCAGCACCGGCTCCTCCCAGGTCACGGTCGAGTTCGACTACGGCCAGGACCAGGACGACCTCGTCCGCCAGACCCAGATCGCCGTCGACCAGGTCGCGGGCATGCTCCCCGAGGGTGTCGACACCAGCGTCATGTCCTTCAGCACGGACATGATGCCGGTCGTGATGCTCGCGGCGGGCGCCGAGGACGGCGACGACCAGGCCATGGTCGACCCGCTGGAGACCCACCTCATCCCCGAGCTGGAGTCCGTCGAGGGCGTGCGCTCGGCGACGATCACCGGCGCGGTGGAGTCCGACGTGGTCGTCACGCCGGACGAGGACGAGCTCGCCTCTAACGGCCTGTCCCCGCAGAGCCTCGTGGACGCCCTCCAGTCCAGCGGCCTGCTCCAGCCGGGCGGGGACGTCGAGTCCGACGGCCGCAGCCTGAGCGTGACCACCGGTGACCAGTTCACCTCGATCGAGCAGGTCGAGGAGGTCTGGCTCCAGCCCGCCGCCGCGGGAGCGGACATGTCCGCCGCGGCGCCCGGCGCGCCCCCGGCCGCCCCGGCCGAGCCGGTCCGGCTCTCCGAGGTCGCCGACGTCGAACTCGTCCAGGACGAGGCCGCCAGCCTGGCGCGCGTCAACGGCGACCCGAGCATCGGCGTCATGGTCATGAAGACCCCCGACGGCAACACCGTCGAGGTCTCCGAGGGCGTCCAGGCGGTCCTGGACGAGCAGGCCGACGTCCTGGGCGAGGACATCGACATCAGCGTGGTCTTCGACCAGGCCCCCTACATCAACGAGTCCATCGTCGCGATGCTCGAAGAGGGCGGCATGGGCCTGCTGGCCGCCGTGATCATCATCCTGGTCTTCCTGTTCTCGATCCGCTCCACCCTGGTGATCGCGGTGTCGATCCCGGTGTCGGTGCTGATCGGGTTCCTGGGCATGCAGGCGTTCGACTTCTCGCTGAACATGCTCACCCTCGCCGCCATCACCATCTCCATCGGACGCGTGGTGGACGACTCCATCGTGGTCCTGGAGAACATCCGCAGGCACCTGGACTACGGCAAGGAGCGGATGGCCGCGGTCAAGCAGGGCGTGCGCGAGGTCGCCGCCGCCGTGGTCTCCTCCACGCTCGCGACCATCGCCGTGTTCCTGCCGCTGGCCTTCGTCGGCGGCCAGGTCGGCGAGCTCTTCCTGCCGTTCGCGGTCACCGCCAGCCTGGCCCTGGCCGCCTCCCTGATCGTCTCCATCACCCTCATCCCGGTGCTGTGCTACTGGTTCATGCGCCCCAGGGAGATCGGGGACGCCACCCAGGAGCAGATCGAGCGCGAGGAGTACGAGCGGGAGATGCGCAGCCCGCTCCAGCGCGCCTACCTGCCGGTCATCCGCTGGATCACCACCAAGCGCAGGACCGCCACGGTCACCACGATCCTCGCCAGCGTCGCGATCTTCGCCGGAACGGTCTTCATGGCCGGCGGCATCGAGACCGACTGGATGGGCCAGTCCGAGGAGAACACCTACCAGGTCGTCCAGGAGCTGCCCCCGGGCACGTCCCTGGAGGTCGCCGACGAGGAGGCGGCCAAGGTCGAGGAGATCCTCGCCGGCTACGCCTGGGTGGAGTCCTACCAGACCAACGTCGGCGGCGGCGGCGGTATGGCCGCCATGATGGGCGGCGGCGGTGCGGCCCAGGTGGACTACAGCATCACCGCGGACCCCGACACCGACCAGGCCCGCAACCGCGAGGTGCTGCGCACGGCACTGGAGGACCTGGACACCGAGTACGAGCCGCGCCTGAGCGCGATGGCCGCCATGGGCGGTTCGGGCATCGAGGTGCGGGTCAGCGCCGACGACCAGGAGGCACTGGCCGAGGCGGCCGGGATGGTCGAGGACGAGCTGCGCGGCATCGACGGCGCCGACGACGTCGCCAACAGCATCGCCGAGTCCCAGCCCGCGCTGGAGGTCCGCGTCGACGGCGAGGAGGCCGCCGAGCGGGGCATGACCGAGGCCATGATCGGCCAGCAGGTCACCGCCGCCTTCAACGGGCAGAACGTCGGAACCGTCACCCTCGACGACACGCGCCGCGACATGGTGGTCCGCGTCGACGAGGCGCCCCAGACCGTGGCCGAGCTGGAGGACCTGCCCGTCACGGGCCCGAGCGGGCAGGCGGTCCCGCTGTCCGACGTCGCCGAGGTGGCGGAGGTGCAGCAGCCGCCGGAGCTCACACGGATCGACGGCATCACCAGCGCCACCGTGTCGGCGAGCGCCACCGGTTCGGACCTGGGCGCGGTGAGCGCCGAGATCACGCAGGCCCTGGACTCGATGGACCTGCCCGAGGGCGCGACCGCGACCCTGGGCGGCGTCAGCCAGGACCAGAGCGAGGGCTTCGCGCAGCTGATGCTGGCGATGGTCGCCGCGATCGTCATCTGCTACCTGATCATGGTGGCGACCTTCAAGAGCCTGCTCCAGCCGCTGATGCTCCTGATCTCGGTGCCGTTCGCGATCACCGGTTCGCTGGGCCTGCTGCTGGTCACCGGCACCCCGCTGGGTGTGGCGGGCATGGTCGGCATGCTGATGCTCATCGGCGTGGTGATCACCAACGCCATCGTCCTGATGGACCTGATCAACCAGAACCAGAACAACGGGATGCCGCTCAGGGAGGCGATCGTGGAGGGTGCCCGGCACCGTCTGCGGCCCATCCTCATGACGGCGCTCGCGACGGTCGCGGCGCTGACCCCGATGGCCCTGGGCATCACCGGCGGCGGGGCGTTCATCTCCGCGCCGCTGGCGATCGTGGTGATCGGCGGTCTGCTGACCTCCACCGTGCTCACGCTGGTCCTGGTCCCCGTCCTCTACCAGCTGGTGGAGTGGGGCAGGCAGCGCGGCGCGGCCCGCAGGCAGGCGCGCCGTGAGCTGCGCAGGGAGCGCAGGGGCGCGGTCGCCGGGTCCGAGCGCACCAAGGAGCCGGTCGGCTGATCCCGGGCCGTTCCCGGTTCGGGGGCGTTCCGCGCACGGCGCGGGGCGCCCCCTCGTCGTTGTCCGGGAGGACGGTCACGCGTCCGCGGTGCGGTGACCAGGCATGAAGAGGCGAACGTGAGTTCGATCATGAAAAATTCGGCAAAAGTGTTTTATGGGACGACTTGGCGGTAGGGGGCTGGTATCCGCGCCCGGCTCCCAGGGCGGGAAGGGTGCGGTCGCCGTGCCCCGTGGGCTTTCGGAGGGTGGAAGCGCAGTGTGCTTCGCCCGCTCTTGCCTACACGCAGTGACTGTGCGAGCGTCGAAAGATATTTGTCGCACGACAACTTTTTTCGCTCCGTCGCTTTTGAAGGCGTTTCTGAGGGAACGTACTCCCCGCACGGCGGTCGTCCCCCGCCCGACCAGAACTCCCGACAGCGCGTCGGGAGCGGGGGCCGCGCCGCAGGTGCTGACAGGTGACACGAGCACAGAAGGACAGAGCACCGGGGGGTCTCCTCTTGTCCGCGAACGCCGCGCAAAAGTCCCAAACCGCCGCAGACCACACAACCGTCATCCCCAGGCCGCGCAAGCCGGTCCTCGGCGAGGACGCCACGGCCGAGGAACTGCTGTCCGTACTCGGGGGGCTGGGGGAGGCAGACCCGCGGGCCATCGGGCTGCGTGAGCGGGTCATGGTCCTCTACCAGCCGTTGATCAACAAGATCGCGCGCCGCTACGGGGGGCGCGGTGAGCCGTTGGAGGACCTGAAGCAGACCGCGATGGTGGGCCTGGTCAAGGCCGTGCGCGGCTACGACCCGGCCCGCGGCAAGCCCTTCATCTCCTACCTGCTGCCCACGGTGACGGGAGAGATCAAGCGCCACTTCCGCGACCACACCTGGGCGGTGCGGGTGCCGCGCCGCCACCAGGAGAACCGGGTGAAGCTGCGCCGGGTCATCAGTGAGTTCCAGCAGGAGCACGCGCGTACGCCCACCATCGCGGAGCTGGCCCGGGAGATGAAGCTCCCCGAGGCCGAGGTCAGCGAACTCGTCCAGGTCTCGGAGTCCTACCGCTCGCTGTCGCTGGACGCGCCGGACTCCTCCGACGCCGACGGCCAGGACGGCGCTCGCCTGGAGGACCACCTGGGCAGCGAGGACGCGGGCCTGGAGCGGGTGGTCCAGCGCGAGTCGCTCAAGCCCGCGCTGGCGCGGTTGCCCGCGCGGGAGCGGGAGATCCTGCGGTTGCGGTTCTTCGGGGACCACACCCAGTCCGAGATCGCGGACCGCTTGGGGTACTCGCAGATGCACGTGTCGCGGTTGCTGTCGGGGGTGCTGGAACAGCTGCGCCAGGAGGTCGGCACGGCCTCGCCGGAACGCCGCTGAGATTTTCCGGAGGGGGCCACGGGGGCCTTCCTCCGGACGCGGGCGCGGGTTCCCGTCCCGCACGGACGCGGCCGGTCCCGTCCGCAAACCCCCACAGTCGGGGCGTTCGGGCCGTTGGCGCTGCGTCACCGGAGCGGCGATTTGTGCTATCCGCGCACTCCAGGCAGGCTGCGTCACATGGACGAAACGAACAAGAGCCTCGACGACCTGGTCCGCGACGAGCTGGGCGAGGAACCGTCACAGGAGGCCAAGGACTACGCGCGCGAACTCTACGAGCGCTACCGGCTGCCCGCGCCCGGCCAGGACGGCGACGCGGCGGCGTCCCCGAGGACCGGCGCCGAGGAGTAGGCGCGCCCTCCCGGACGCGGCGGCGTACCGGCGCGGTCCCGGGCCTTCGTGCTCCGGGGCTCCGCTCCGCTTCGCTCCGTGTCCGGGGCTCGGGCGCGCTCACGGAAACGGGCGGCGGCCCGGGGGCCGGGTCAGTCGGAGAGGGAGGCCTCGTCGGCGTCCTCCGCCCGGGCGTCACAGCCGCAGTCCCACACCAGCTCGAACCAGACCTTGCGGCCCATCCCGTCGCCGCGGGGCTCGGTGCCCCACTTGCTGGAGAGCGCCTCCACCAGATCCAGGCCCCGGCCGTGCTCGGCGGTGTCGTAGGGGTCCCTGTGCTGGGGCTCGGGCGCCTCGGTCACGCTGCCCAGGTCCCGCACCTCCACCCGCGCCCACCCCGGGGCCAGGCGGACACAGACCTCGAACTTGCCGGTGGCCCGGCCCGAGGCGCTGTGCGTGATGGCGTTGGTGGCCAGCTCGCTGGTGAGCAGCGTCGCCGTGGTCAGCTCCGGTGAGGCGACCAGCTGCCGGGCGACGAACCTCCTCGCGTAGGCGATCTGGCTCGGCAGGCCGGGGAAGCGCCGCCGCGCCGGTCTGGAGGCGGTCTCTGTGCTGTACGGGGTGCGCTCTTCCATGGAACTCGCCGGACGTTGAAAGGGACGGGACGAAGACACCGGGACCTGGAGTGCGTCCGGCTGCGAGGAAACGGCCCCGGGGGTGGGGTCGTGCGTGTGAAGCGCGACGGGAGGACTGTGGGGTGCTGCGGTGTCACACATTGGGTTCACTCCCCGGGGACGTGTGTTCGCGGCGGGCATGGCAACGAGAGTGCCGGGCCCTCGAAGGCGTCCGTGCCCGCGGGGCGGGTCACGGCGCGGTGTGGTCACACGGGCCCGGGCCCCCTGGGACAGGGAGGGGTGCGTCGGTGTGCCACGCGTCACGCGCAAGGGCGGCGACAGGAGGGAGGAGGGAAGCCGCGAGACTTCCTCCGAGGCGGTGGTGGGGCCTGGGAGCGGGCCGGGATGGTGGGTCATGTCGGGTGGCGGATGTGCCCTACGACACTGAAGGGCGTATTCGCGCTTAGCATACGCTCCGTGCCTCCCCGGAAACCCAGCTGACCTGGCTTGGCCAGGATAACCCCGACTGAGCTGGAAAAAGGGGGTGTTCGGTCGGATCGCGGGGGCGGCCCGGGACGGATATCGGCCGTCTTTCGGAACTGGTGGGGCCTGTGAGCATGGATAACGATTGGGTCAAGCTCTCCGGGATTTTGGTGCTTCCCACGGTCTTGCGCCCTTGTGTTCGACCGGTCAGGGTGTGGATATGCCCTCCCGCGCGCCCCTGCCTCCCGGTCTCGGCATCGAGATCGACCGTGCGGCGCGCCTGGCCGACGAGGGGCACGTCCTCGTCGGCGGGAGCCCGCCGAGGGCTGTGCGCCTCACCCCGGAGCAGGTCAGCGCGCTGATCCGCTGGCTGAGCCGGGCGGTGCCGAGGGGCGCGGACGAGGGCCTGTTCGCCCGCGGCCTGGTCAGGGCGGGGCTCGCCCACCCCCGCCCCCTGCCCCTCGTCCCGGGCGACACGGTCGAGGTGGCCGTCGTCGGGCGGGCCGGTCCCGCCGCGCTGAACGCCACCCTGGACCACCTCGACGAGCACCGTCACGGGCCGCGGCCCGTGGTCGTCGGCGCCACCGGCCCCGAAGCCCGGACGGCCCGCCGCAGGGGCGCCCGCGTCGTCCCCGGCCCGGCCGGGGGAGCCGGGGCCCGGGCATGGGCGCTGCGCGCGTGCTCCGCCGAGTTCGTGGCCCTGGTCGAGGCGGGCACGCGCCCCGCTCCCGGGTGGCTGGAGACCGCGCTCGGCCACTTCGCCGACCCGGACGTGGCGGCCGTGGTGCCCCGGGTCCTGACCGACCGCTCCGCCTGCCTGGGCCACGCCCAGATGACCGTGGCCTCGGTCGCCGCCCGCCGGACGGGCGCGGACCGGGGCGGCGACCCCGCCCCCGTCCTGCCCTGGGGCCACGCCCTCCCCTGGCAGGAGCGCCCGGGACCGGCCAACGAGCACACCGACCCGCTGCGTCCGGTCCCCGTCCTGGTCCTGCGCCGCGCCGCCGCCGACCTCGACCCCGGCCTCGGCGCCGCCGCGGGGCTCGACCTGCTGTGGCGGCTCGCCGAACAGGGCTGGTCGGTGCGCTACGAGCCCCGCTCCAGGGTGTGGACGCCGCCGACCACCGACCTGGGCGCGTACCTGCGGGCCTGCTTCACCTCCGGAGCGGTCGCCGGTCCCCTGGCCCGCCGCCGCGGCGGGCACGCGGCCGGCCCCGCGCTGTCCTGGGCGGGCGCGCTCGGGCTCGCCCTGCTGTTCGCGGGCCGTCCCGGCGCCGCCCTGGCGGCCGGTGCGCTGGGCGGCGCCGCGGTGACGGGCGCCCTCGTGGCGGGGGCGGGCACCCCGCTGCCCGAGGCGGCGCGGCTGGCCGGGCTGGACCTCGCGCACACCGTGCGCACGGGCACGCGCGCGGTCCGCACGGCGTGGTGGCCGCTGGCCGCGGCTGCGGTGGGTGCGGCGGTGCTCGGGCGGCGCGACCGCGGGGCCCCGGACGGGTCCGGCTCCGCCGCTTCGGACCCGCTCACGGGCGGCGGCCGGTCCCCGCACCGAGGCGGCTCCGGGGGACGCGCGGGCCGCGCCGCCCTGGCCGCGGGAGCGGCCCTCGTCGTGCCGCACGCGGCGGCCTGGCACCGGGGCAGGGGCGCCGCCCTGGCCGGTCCGGTGACCTGGACGGCCCTGGGGATGGCGGGCGACGCGGCGCGTTCACTGGGAACCTGGTGGGGGATCGCGCGGTCGGGATCGCCCGCGCCCCTGGTGCCCCGGCTGGTGCCCCTGGTCGCGGTCGGCACGGCCGCGCGGGAGCGGTCCGGCCGGGCGCGCGGCGGGCGGGGCCCCAAGGAGGACTCAACGGCGACCGTGAGCCGGACTTAACCCCTCCGGCGGCCGGGCGGGGCGGCCCTCCGGGGAAACCACGGGTGTTCTCCGAGAACTTCCGCGCCGTTCGTGAAACCGTCCTGTGACCGGCATCCGGGCCGGGGAGGGAGGTTTCGACCGTGCTGAGTTAGATCACCGTTGAGCGACATTTCTGTGGTCGTATGTCCGAATATGGAGCCGCCGGAGGTGGTTCCGCTTCGGCCGTGGAGTGCGTTTTCCCAGCTCGCGCGAGTTGTCGGTCACTGTGCAGAGCCATTTCATCGCACACGGTGCGAAGCTTGACAAATCGACTGCGATCAGGTGCTTGATTGGGCACTGTTGTCTTTTCTTGATGCAGTGTTTACCGTCGAGTGTCTAGCTCATCGCAGACTCTTGACATTCCGGTCACGGATCGTGAACCGGGCGCAAGTGTGTTTCGGCAGTCACCGGTAGCAACCCCCGCCGGTGGTCGCGGGATCGCGAAGGCTTAACGACGCCATCCACCGTTGGCGTCGTCATCCTGGTGCTTCGGACCCCGGCCACGGGCGCCCCCGGTAACGACCGCGCACAACGGGACGAGTGCCGGGCTCGGCTGTGAGGTTCGGAGATAGTTTTGGGCAAGTTCCTGGTCAGGCGGCTGCTGAACTACGTCGTGCTGATCTTTCTCGCGACGAGTTTCGCCTACCTGCTCGCCGCGACGAACCTCTATCCGCGCGGCTACTTCGAGCAGATGCAGCCGCCGCCGACGCCGGAGGCGGTCAACGCCCAACTGGACGCGCTCAACCTCAACGACCAGGCCCCGCTCGCCGAGCGGTACGCCGTCTGGCTCGGCGGAGTGGTCCAGGGCGACTTCGGCAGGACCATCCAGGGCGGCGACGTCACCCCCCAGATCTGGCTGAAGGCGGGCGTGACCCTGCGCCTGATCACGGTCGCCACGATCCTCGGCAGCGTGATCGGCATCGCGGTCGGCGCCTACGCCGCCGTGCGCCAGTACCGGCGCTTCGACAAGGCCTCCACCGCCGCCGCCTTCTTCGTGCTCTCGGTGCCCACCGTGGTCATCGCGCTCAGCGTGCAGGTCGGAGCCACCGCCCTCAACGACGCGCTCGGCTTCCAACTGCTGCGCTTCTCGGGCGAGTACACGGCGGGCTTCAGCGGGGAGTGGTGGGAGCTGCTGCTCAACCGCGTCCACCACGCGATCCTGCCCACGCTCGTGCTGGCCCTCGCCCTGTTCGCCGCCTTCGCCCGCTACCAGCGCAACATGATGCTGGACGTGCTCAACGCGGACTTCGTGCGCACCGCCATGGCCAAGGGCCTCACCCGCAGGAAGGCCCTGTTCAAGCACGCACTGCGCACTGCGCTGATCCCCACCATCACCTACTTCACCTTCACGTTCGGCGTGATGGTCTCCGGGGCCACCTTCACCGAGAAGATCTACGGCTGGCACGGCATGGGCGCCTGGCTGATCGACTCCATCTCGCAGAACGACGTGCACGTGGTCGCCGCGGTCTCCTTCTTCATGGCGGTGACCATCATGGCCGCGTCCTTCCTCTCGGACATCCTCTACGCCTGGCTCGACCCCCGGGTGCGGGTGTGAGCGCCGCCGTCCTCCGCGCCGCCTCCGGCGCGTCCCGAAGCCACGTCCCGCCCCTTCCGCGCCCCGCCGCGGCAGCCCAGTTGGAGATCCCGGCATGAGCACGACCGAAGTGAGCAAGGAGCCCGAGCGGACGCCCGCCCCGCCCCCGGCTCCCAACCGGCTCAAGGACATCGGGCGCCAGCTCCTGGGCACCCCGCGCGTCGTCACGGGGCTGGTCATGCTCGTGCTGCTGGCGGCCTTCGCCTTCGTCGGCCCGCTGCTGACCGGCTGGGAGGTGGGCGAGCGCGACTACACCGCCCTGATCCAGGGGCCCTCGCCCGAACACTGGATGGGCACCAACCGCACCGGCCAGGACATCTTCACCCAGAGCACGGCGGGCCTGCAGAAGTCGCTGCTCATCGGGCTGCTGGTCGCCCTGATCTCGACGGCCGCCGCCGCCCTGGTCGGCTCCTTCGCCGGCTACTTCGGCAAGGTCACCGACCGCGCCCTGATGTGGGTCGCCGACCTGGCCCTGGTCCTGCCCAGCTTCGTGGTCCTGGCCATCCTGTCCAAGCACTTCGTGGGCCAGGGCGGCTGGTTCGTCCTGGTCATCCTGCTGGCGGCGTTCAGCTGGATGGTCACCTCCAAGATGGTGCGCGGCCTGACCATCTCCCTGCGCGAACGCGAGTACATCCACGCGGCCCGGTTCATGGGCGTGCCCCCGTACAAGATCATCCTGCGCCACATCCTGCCCAACATGTCGTCCCTGCTCATCGCGGACGCCACCATCGCGGTCAGCACGGCGATCATCGGCGAGACCGCGCTGAGCTACTTCGGCCTGGGCGTGCAGTCGCCCGACATCAGCCTGGGCGTGGTCATCGCCGACGGCTCCCGGTTCGCCAACACCGCCTGGTGGATGTTCGCGTTCCCCACCGCCCTGCTGGTGGTCCTGGTGCTCGCCGTCAACATGATCGGGGACGGGCTGCGCGACGCCCTCGACCCGCAGTCCAAGTCGCGCCGGTCCTAGGGGGAGGCACAACGTATGACCACTGACACCGTCGCGACCACCGAGGCCGCCAGCGGGGCGCCCCTCGGCGACACCCCGGTCCTGGAGGTCACCGACCTCAACGTCACCTTCGGCGGGCTCAACGGCAACCCCGACGTGCGCGCCGTGCGCGGGGTCAGCTACTCCGTCCGCCGCGGCGAGGTGCTGGGCATCGTGGGCGAGTCCGGCTCCGGCAAGTCCGTCTCCTCGATGGCCGCCATGGGACTGCTGCCCGAACACGCCCGGATCACCGGCTCCGTGCGCCTGCACGGCGAGGAGATCCTGGGCCTGGACGACCGCGCCATGGCCCGCAAACGCGGCAGGGTCATCTCCATGGTCTTCCAGGACCCGCTGTCCGGGCTCACCCCCGTGTACACGGTCGGCGACCAGCTCGCCGAGGCCGTCCTGATCCACGACCCCTCCGCCCCCAAGGCCAGGGCCCGCGCCCGCGCGGTGGAGCTGCTCGAACTGGTCGGCATCCCCAACGCCGCCCAGCGCTACCGCTCCTTCCCGCACGAGTTCTCCGGGGGCATGCGCCAGCGCGTCATGATCGCCATGGCGATGGCCAACAACCCCGACGTCATCATCTGCGACGAGCCCACCACGGCCCTGGACGTCACCATCCAGGCGCAGATCCTCGACCTGCTGCGCACCGCCCGCAGGGAGACCGGCGCGGCCATCGTGATGATCACCCACGACCTCGGCGTCGTCGCCGGGTTCGTCGACCGGGTCCTGGTCATGTACGCGGGCCGTCCGGTGGAGACCGGCCGCGTCGACGACATCTACTACCGCAGCAGGATGCCCTACACCATGGGCCTGCTCGGCGCCGTCCCGCGCATGGACCTGGAGCACCAGGGCGCCCTCGTCCCCATCAAGGGCACCCCGCCGTCGCTGGCGGACCTGCCGCCCGGCTGCCCCTTCGCGCCGCGCTGCCCCCTCGCCCGGCCCGAGTGCGACCTGGCCGAGCCCGAACTCCTCACGATCGGCGCCCAGCCCTCGGGCGAGGAGATCCGTGAGGGCGGGGCCGCGGCGCGGCCCGACGCCGGGCGTGAGGCCGACGCAGAAGCCCAGCGGGTGGCGTGCGTCCGCTCCGGGGAGATCACCGACCGGGGCTGGACCGCCCAGGACATCTACCCGGTGCCGGAGATCCCCGACTCCCCGGCCGCCGCGGGAGACCGCGCGGACCGCGCCGAGATGCTGCGGGTGGAGGACCTGGTCAAGCACCACGTGCTCACCAAGGGCGCGGTGTTCAAGCGCCGGGTGGGCTCGGTGTACGCCGTCGACGGCATCGACTTCGACATCCGCGAGGGGGAGACCCTCGCCCTGGTCGGCGAGTCCGGCTGCGGCAAGTCCTCCACCCTCATGGAGATCATGGACCTGGCCAAGCCCCAGCGCGGCACCATCTCCGTCATGGGCCGGGACGTCGCCGCCCTGGGCCGGGCCGACCGGTTCGCGCTGCGCCGGGACATGCAGATCGTCTTCCAGGACCCGATGAGCTCGCTCGACCCGCGCATGACGGTGTTCGACATCATCGCCGAGCCCCTGCGCACCCACGGCGGGCGCGCGGACGAGGTCACCCGCCGGGTGTACGAGCTGATCGACCTGGTGGGCCTCAACACCGAGCACGTCACCCGCTTCCCCGCCGAGTTCTCCGGTGGCCAGCGCCAGCGCATCGGCATCGCCCGGGCCCTGGCGCTGGAGCCCAAGCTGCTGGTGCTGGACGAGCCGGTCTCGGCCCTGGACGTGTCCATCCAGGCGGGCGTGGTCAACCTCCTCCAGGAGCTCCAGGCCCGGCTGGGCCTGTCCTACCTGTTCGTGGCGCACGACCTGTCCGTGGTCCGGCACATCGCCGACCGCGTCGCGGTCATGTACCTGGGCCGGATCGTGGAGATCGGCGACACCCGCTCGGTCTACTCCCGGCCCTCCCACCCCTACACCCAGGCGCTGCTGTCCGCCATTCCGATCCCCGACCCGGAGAAGGAGCGCGCGCGCACGCACATCGTCCTGGACGGCGACCTGCCCAGTCCGGCCGACCCGCCCTCGGGATGCCGGTTCCGGACCAGGTGCCAGAAGTTCGCCCTGCTCCCCGAGGCCGACCGGGAGCAGTGCAGGAGCGTCGAGCCCCAGATCCTCGCCGTGAACGACGGTGACCAGGCGGCAGCCTGCCACTTCGCGGAGCGCTAGGAGGTCGTCCGACCCCCGACGACCGGCTCGTCACGGCCAGCGCCACCCCGCGCGCTGGCTGCATCACCCCAGAGAGGAAATCCCCATGCGAATCGGGAAGGTGCGCTACCTCGCCCCGGTCGCCGCGCTGGTGATGGTCGCCAGCGCCTGCGGCGGAGGAGACGAAGGAAACGACGAGGGTGCGGCGCAGGAGGAGGTCGCCGCGCTGCCCGCCAGTGACCTCAACCCCGCGCCCCGCGAGGACCTCCAGGAGGGCGGCACCTTCGTGTGGGCCCTCAGCGAGTACGAAGAGCAGTACAACATGGCCCACGTCCAGGGCAACAAGGCCGACGTGCGCCGCGTCGCGGGCGCCGTGATGCCCAGCGCGACCAGGTTCGACGCCGAGGGCGGCTTCGCGCCGCGCGAGGAGTACGTCCTGGAGTACAACGTCAGCGAGGACGGCCTCTCGGTCGAGTACACGCTGAACCCGGACGCCGTGTGGTCCGACGGTGAGCCCATCAACTGGGAGGACTACGAGGCCCAGGTCCTCACCTACAAGGGTGAGCGCGAGGGCGACTTCGAGGTCGGCTCCGACACCGGTTACAAGTGGGTCGAGGAGGTCGTCCAGGGCGACGACGAGTTCTCCTTCACCCTGGAGTTCTCCCAGCCCTACGCGGACTGGCCCACCCTCTTCGACCCCCTGTACCCCAAGGAGTACATGGAGGACGAGGAGCTCTTCGCCGAGGGCTACGTCAAGGACTTCCCCGTCACCGCCGGCCCCTTCGGCGACGTGGAGTTCGACGACGTCGCCCAGCGCGTCACGGTGACCAGGGACGAGGACTGGTGGGGCAACCCCGCCATGCTCGACGAGATCGTCTTCACCAACGTCGCGATCGACGGCCAGGCCACCGCGTTCGACAACGGTGAGACCGACGGCTTCTACCTCGGCTACGACGCCGCCGCCTGGGAGCTGCTCAAGGACCGCGAGGGCACCTACTTCACCCGCGCCGTCAACCACGGCCACCGGTTCATCTCCCTCAACGCGGGCAGCGAGAACCTGTCCGACGTCCGGGTCCGCCAGGCCATCTCCATGGCGGTCAACCGCGACACCATGGCCGAGGTCGCCCTCAGCCCGGTGGAGTGGCCCGTCACCGGCGAGGTCAACCGCCTGCTCCGGTCCAGCCAGAACGGCTACCAGGACAACAGCGGCGAGATCGGCGAGTTCAACCCCGAGCGCGCCGGTGAGCTGCTCGACGAGGCGGGCTGGACCCTGGAGGAGGGCGCCGAGTTCCGCACGAACGAGGACGGCGACACGCTGACGCTGAGCTGGGTGGCCTCCGAGGACATGCAGCTGGCCAAGGACGAGGGCGACATCGCCCGCGACATGCTCTCCGAGGTGGGCATCGAGGTCGACGTCCAGCACGTGCCGGGCAACGCCCTGTTCTCGGACTACGTCGTCCCGGGCAACTACGAGATGGCCACGTTCGTGCTGGTCGGCAACAACCCCTACCCGACCGACTCCGCGGGCAACTACGGTGGTCCCTTCGACGAGGAGGGCGAGGACTGGGGCAACAACCTCAGCTTCCACTCCACCCAGGAGATCAACGACCTCTACGACGAGCTGGCCCAGGAGACCGACCCGGACCGCTACGCCGAGATCGCCAACGAGATCGACGCCGCGATCTGGCAGGAGGTCCTCACCATCCCGATGTTCGAGCGTCCCGGCCTCTACGCCATGGACGAGAACCTGCGCAACTGGGGTGAGTACGGCCTCGCGGGCAGCTACGTCTACGAGGACATCGGCTGGGTCGCCGAGTAGTCCCGTGACGTCACCGCCCACCGTGTGAGCGGGAGTCGTCAGGGCGCCGGTCCCCGTGCGGGGGCCGGCGCCCTTCGCCGTGCGCGGCCCAGGACTGTCGCGCCTCCCGTGCGGCCGTGTGCCGCGTGCCGTGCGGCTCGGCGCGGACCCCGCCGTGTGCCAAGTCCCGTGCGGCTCGGCGCCGACTCCGGCCGCGCGCTTCCCGCGCGGTGTGTCCTCCCCCACACACCGCGCGTGCGCTGCCCCGGGGCGGGGGCTGGGGTTGGGACCGCGGACCCGGCTGTGGCAAGGTCTAGGCATCGTTTCCGGCCCGCCCCGCCCGTCTGCCCGGGCAGGTGGACGACCGGGAACGCCGGGGCCGTCCGTCGGGAGGCCCGTGCTCCCCGTGGCCGTGCGACGCCGCCGCGGGTCCACGGCGCCGTCCGGCAGCGCCCCAGGGAGTGTTCCGCGGGGGCTTTCGGATCAGCGAGCGGCCGTCCGGGCAATCTCTCGCAAGACGGTTCGCGCGGGTCAGCCTGGTTGGCTTTTCCAGCGAAATCGGCGCAGCGAGAGGCAGCCCGGTGGTCGCGAGCCCGAAATGGCCCAAGGAACACGACCCAGCCCCACACACCCCCTGTCCCGCTGCGTTGGAAAGCCCTAGATGAGACCTCACCCGATCGCCGCCGCGGCCGCGGCGGCGCTGTTGTGCGCTGCCCTCACCTCGTGTTCCCCGGAGGGGGAGGAGACCGCGGCGCAGCCGCAGACCGGCGCCGCCGCCGAACCGGACACGGAGGCCGACGAGTCCGGATCACCGGTGGAGCAGGCCCCGGGGGAGACCCCGGACGAGACCCCGCGGGAGACGCCGGAGGGGGAGCGGGGCGGGCCGGTCGGCTGGGCGGGCGAGCCGCTGGAGCGCGACGGCGAGGAGTACCCGGGCGCGGTCGGCGGGGCGGAGGGGGAGACCGTCACCGCCTCCGACGCCGACGAGCTGGCCGACCACCTGGCCGCCGAGGAGCCGCTCACCGTCGAGGTCACCGGACCGATCGACCTGGACGGCGCGGTGGAGGTCGGCTCGGACAAGACCCTCGTGGGCGCCGAGGGCGGCGCCGAACTCACCGGCGGTCGGCTGGTGGTCGACGGGGCCAGCAACGTCATCCTGTCCAACCTGCGGGTGGAGGCCGACGGGACCGCGGTGGCCGTGCGCGGCGGGGCCCACCACGTGTGGGTGGACGGCTCCACGTTCTCCGGCGGCGGGGACGACCCCCTCGTCTCGGTGACCGACGGCGCCGACCACGTGACCCTGTCCTGGAACCACTTCGCCGACGCCGAGTCGGCGCTCGCCGTCGGCGGCGGGGAGGAGGAGCCGGGCGCGCTGCGGGTCACCGTGCACCACAACTACTTCGACGGGACGGCGGGCCGCCACCCCAGGGCGCGGTTCGCCGAGCACGTGCACGTGTTCAACAACTACTTCCGGGCCAACGAGGAGTACGGGGTGGAGTCGGCCGACGACTCCAACGTGCTGGTGGAGGGCAACTACTTCGAGGGCACCCGGCTCTCGGTGTCCACGGCGGAGGAGGAGCCCGGCAACGTGGTCACCCGCGACAACCTGCTCGTGGACTCCGCGCAGCCCGACCTGCTCGGCGAGGTCGCCGATCCGCCCTACGCCTACGAGCTGGACGACACCGCCCGGGTCCCCGACGTGGTCTCGGCGGAGGCCGGGGTCAGTTGAACGAGTGGTACTCGTAGCTCTCCCCGACACCGCTCTCGGTGCGGTAGTCGAACCTGCGCGGGTACCCCTGTTCGTCGATCCACAGCTCGAACTCGGCGTCCCTGACGGTGGTGAGGGTGTTGCGCCCGGTCTCGGGGTCGTAGCCGCCCAGCATCGCCGTGAACGTGCCCGTGTAGTGGTAGGCGCTGTGCGTGCTGCGCAGCTCCGGCCACTCCAGGCTCACCTCCTCCAGCCCTTCCAACGCGAGGTCGGTGGAGGTGTCGAGCACCTCGCGCAGCTTGGCCGACCCGTACGCGCGCGAGCACAGGTACCGGTCGGCGGGGCTGGGCGGGTCCAGCAGTTCCAGGCCCCGGTCGGCGGTCATCATGAGCTGGCCGCCGCCCACGTCGTAGCGGTACACGCTCCGCCCGTCCGCGGCGGAGAAGTAGTGGTCGAACTCCGGCTCGGCCCCGGAGTCGTACATGGCCTGCCCGCGGCCCGACGTGACCGGTTCGGCGGCGGTCGCGGGATGGGGCGCGGGCGGCTCGGGGAGTGCGTCGGCGGGTCCGGCGCCGGGCTCCGGCGCGTCCCGCGGGTCGGTCTCCCCGTCGTACACGGTGAAGGTGAGGTGGAAGGCCGAGGAGTCCTCCACGAGTTCGACGGAGGCCTCCAGGTAGGCCTCGGCGTCCTCGGGGTCCGCCGCGGTACGGGCGGACCCGCTCCGCGGCGGCCGGGACTCGGGGCCCTCCGCCACGTCCAGCGGTGGAAGGGGATGGCCCACGACGAGGCGGGCCGCGGCCCATCCGCTGGCGACCACGGCCAGGCAGACCAGCACCATGAGGAGGGAGACGAGCCAGTTGGGCCGCCCTCCCGGAGGGGAGGACTGCTCGTCGGGGTCGGAGGGGTGCGGCATCGACGGAATCGACACGGCCTGGGCCTCGTTTCTGCGGATCTTCGCGCGACCGCCGGGGTACACGGAACGCGGGGGGTTTGCGGATCGTCTTCGTCTGGCATCGGAGGGTGACGGGTGGTACGACGCGGTGACGCAGTGTTCCGTTCGATGGTCCCACGCACGTGATCGCTTCCGACATCCACGAAAGTGAGCACCCAGTCGCGGTGGGGCGACTCCAGGAACGGTTCGAGGAAGCCGAAGGTGCGGGTCCGCGACAGCCGCCGCAGGGTCTCCTCGGCGGCGTGCTCCCACAGCAGCCGGACCGCGGTCCGGGCCGCGGCGGAGGCGCCGAAGGACGGGCTGCGGAAGAGTTCGTGCAGATCCTCGCCCTCCAGCCGTAGGACGGTGGCCTCCAGCACCCGTGCGTCCAGCAGGCCCAGGAGGGACAGCGCGCAGTCCGTCCGGGCCACCGGATCGGGGAGGGCGCCCGCCCGCGCGCAGCGCAGGACCGCCTCCGCGGCGGCCGCGGGGTCCAGCCTCCAGCTCTCGTCCGGTGCGGGTTCGTGGCCGGTTGTGGCCGTGCCGTCACCGGTGTCCGCGTCGTCCGCGGGGTGGGAGCCGGGCGCGCCGCCCAGCGCCCGGTGCACGGCTCCCCGCAGCTCCGCGGGGAGCCGTCCCAGCGCCCCGTGCGCGGTGGCCGCCACGAGCAGGGACAGCACCACCAGCAGCAGGGCGGCGTACTCCAGCAGGGTGTTGCCCCGGTCCACGTGTCCACCTCCCGGTGCGTCGTGTCTGCCTGTTTCCAGCACCCAACACCCAGCGCTGATGAGCCCTGTTCTGCGCGCGCCCTGTGCCGTACGTGACTTGGGCTGCCCATGCCCCGTGCTGTACGTGGCGCGGGCTGTGTGCGGTCCGGGCGGCACCCGGTGCCCGGCGGGCCTTCGGGCGCGGGAGCGGAGTCCCGAAGGGCCGTTAACGCGGTCGGGGGCCGAACAGCTGGGGCGGCTCCCTCTCGTAGGCGCGCACGCGGCTCCGGATGAGCCCGAGGTGCTCGGGAGGGCACGACCAGCCCTGGCGGGTGAGCGCGTGCAGGATGCGGCGCAGCAGCCGTCCCGGCCGCAGTTGGAGGTCGTACACGCTCGCCGAGACCACCTCCCAGTCCCGTGCCCGCATCGCCGCGTACCGGACCCGGTCGCTCGCCAGGGCCACCGTCGAGGAGTGGAACTCCAGGCTGTTGTACTCCAGCGCCACCCGCTGGTCGGGCCAGCCGAGGTCGGCGTGGAACACGCCCTCGTCGGTGACGACCGGGCACTGCGGGACCGGCGGGGGCAGGAGCGCCTCCAGCACGAGCACACGCGTCCACGACTCGGCGGGCGACTGGTTCAGCTCCGAGGAGTAGCGCAGGGCGGTGCGCAGCTGCCTCAGCTGCCGCTGGGAGCGGGTCCGCTGGGTGGCGCGGACCAGGTCGTCCCTGGTGACCAGGCCCCGGGAGAGGAAGGCGTCGAGGCGGGCCGTGGCCATGAAGACCGAGGGTGCGCGGGCGGCGACGTCGGCGGCCGCGCGCACCGGAGTGGTGACGCGCACGCCCTCCACCACGTCGCGGTCCGTGGCGGGCACGTGCTCCCTGTGGGCGACCACCGGCATGCCGCTGGTGCGCACGCCCCGGGGGACCGCCACGTGCGGGCGGGTGCGTGTGGCGCGGGTGCCCGCCGGGTGCAGGTCCACGCCCCAGACGTAGGAGGCGGTGATGTCGCAGACCACCGCGTCGGGGGAGATCGGGCCGACGATCGGCGCGAGCGTGCGCAGGAGGAGGGAACGTTCGGGAAGGGTGTGATCACGGACTGTCATATCCTCCAGGTTCGGGGGCGGCCGCCGCCCCGGCAAGCCCCTTCCGCCACCTGTGGACAACTCCCCGGACCCCGTGGGGCGCGGTTACTGCATGGGGCCGTCGCCCGCCGCCAGGTGGATGTGGTCGATGTGGTTCTGGGTGTTGCTGCCCCTGTTCTCCATGGAGCGGCTCACACTCGCCCAGGGGCCCACAGGGTTCCCGGCGGTCGCGTTCCAGATGCGCTGCTCGTAGATGATGCCCTTGACCCCGAGCTGGTCGGAGTTCTGGATCACCCAGTCGATCACCGTGACGGCGGTGGCGTGCATCTGCGGGGTGGGGACGCCGCCCAGTTCCGCCATCATGTAGTCCACCGCCTCGCCGGTGTGGTGGTCGCTGCCCGGCTCGGTGCGCTGGCCGCCCGCGGAGAGGTAGAAGCCCGGGAACTCCTGCTGGAGGCGCTGGTGCACCGAGCACATGACGGGGTGCAGCGACCCCAGCGCGGCGCAGTCCACGACGGGCCCGCCCCCTCCGACGAAGTTGGGGTCGAACCTGTAGCGGCCCTCCTGGTCGACCAGGTGCACGTCGATCAGGCGCTTGGCG
Source organism: Nocardiopsis synnemataformans DSM 44143 (assembly GCA_000340945.1). GTDB lineage: Bacteria > Actinomycetota > Actinomycetes > Streptosporangiales > Streptosporangiaceae > Nocardiopsis > Nocardiopsis synnemataformans. Next base: position 33,474 of record ANAW01000118.1, read on the forward strand.
GAGGCGAGGTCGTCGACGGTGCCGCCGTCGCAGACCAGCTCGCCCCCGTCACGTCCGCACTGGTGGGGGATGCGGACGATGGCGATGGCCGAGGCGTTGCCGACGACGGTGTTGGTCTCCTCCTCGCTGCCGTCGCAGACCACGTCGTTCCAGTGCCGGGACCCGTCCTCCTCCAGTTCGCGCTGGCACACGGCGCCGCGCACCTCCACCCGCACGATGTTGCCGCTGCGCCCCATGACGTTGTCACTGGCGCGGATGTCGGTGAGGACCGCCCCGTTGGTCCGCGCGTACTCCTCGGCGCGCGCCTCGGCGGCCTCCTCGTCGAACCAGGGCATGGGGTAGGCGCCGTCGACGATGTCCTGCGCGGCCCGCTCCTGGAGGGCGCCCACCGCCGCCAGCGCGGCGGCGTCGGCCGCGGTCTGGGTCTGCGAGCGCTGGTCGTTGGCGGCGCCCACCCGCACGAACAGCAGGGTCAGCGCGAGCAGCGCCAGGGTGAGCCCGAACAGGAGCAGGACGTTGGCCTGTCCGTCGTCGCCTCTGCCCGGCGCGCGCCGCCCGGGCGGAGGGGCGGTGTGGGGGAGGATCCGTCGCAGTCCCATGCCTTTTCCATCAGGGGAGGGGGCGCTCCCGGGAGGAGGGGAGCGGAGGAGGGGGAAGGGCCGGGCCGCGTCGCGCGTGGTGAGCACGCGAACACGTCCGGACAACGTCCCGACCAGCGCAGCTTATCCGGGCATGTCGGGAAGCGGTAGGGCCTGTGGACGACCGCGGCCCCTGCCGGGGCCGGTGTGAGGGGTGTTCGCCCTGTTCGGGCGCGGAGTGGCGGCGCGGCGGCCGGGGTCCCGTCCGCACCGGGCCACGGGGCCGTACGACTTCGTGGGAATTGTCCGGCGTGTTTCTGGCGGGTGTGGGGCCCACGACGGGTTCCGCACAGGGAGGATGGACCCTGTCCGGCGCGTGTCAAGTCGTGGTGCGTGGTCGGATCCGCACCCATTCCACAGCAGAAGAAGCGAAGGCGAGGACATGAGCGCCCGTAAAGCGATGACCCCCGTCGAACAGGACGAGCTCCTCCGCAGGATCGGGACGGACCTGCTCCGGGCGGCCCCCGACGACTGGGTCAGGCTCCGGCTCGTGTACTCCGGACTGGGCGCCTGCGAGACGGCCCTGTTCGAGGTGATGTTCGAGGGCGGGCGCAGCAGCGGCTGGATCCCGCCGCTGTCCACCCTGGAACGGCTGCGGGAGATACGCGCGGGGATGTACGCCGAGGGGACGGGCACCTGGTACACCGCCTACTACGAGATCGACCGGCCCGCGAGCTACCGGATCCGCTACGACTACGAGAACGAGCCGCACTTCGACGAACCGCGTGACGACGCCAGCTACCTGCTCGACCTGGAGCAGTTCCCGCGCGACGACGAGCACGTCCCCGTCTGGCTGCGGGACCGGCTGGAGGGCGACCGCGTGCCCGAGGCGCAGGACGGCGGGTCGCCCTGGAGCCTGCTCATCGCCTCGCGTCCCGAGCCGCGGACGCGGATGTCCCCGGGTGACATGACCCCCGAGGAGATGATGGACACCGTCCAGGAGATCGTGGACCGCACCCTCGACTCGGTCCACGGCCCCTGGAAGGAGGTCGTCGTCGACTACCGGGGCCTGTTCGGGGTCTCCTCGTCACGGGTGAGAGTGCGCAGACCGGACGGCGGCACGGAGTGGGACCTGCTCCTCCCCGAGGTCGGGCGGCTGCTGGACCAGTTGCGCACCGGGATGTACCAGCCGGGCAAGGGCACGTGGTTCACCGCCCGGTTCACGGTGCAGGAGTCGCGGGAGATCGGGGCGCACTTCGACCACGACGCCCCGCCCCAGTTCGACTTCGAACCCGACCCCCGCAACTTCCACCAGGACATCCAGCACTTCCCCCGCGGCGCCGACCACCTGCCCGACTGGCTGCTGGACCGGCTCAGCCTCGCCCAGCGCATGATCCGCACCGGGCGGGCCTGAGGGCGTTCCCCGGTCACCGCATCCGTCGCCGGACGGCCTCCCACGCGTGGACGTCGGCGATGGTGACCTGGAGGTCACCGGAGCCCAGGGGCGTCACGGTCACCGAGCGCACGTACGGGCCGTGGCTCCAGCGGCGCGAGGTGCTGTCCGGGACCGCTGTGGCGCCCAGACGCCCCAGAGCCCCCGACGGCCCCGCCAGCAGCCGCAGCTGCCACGTGGCCCGGACCGCGCCGGACCCGCCGTACTCCGTCCGCGTCAGCAGCGGCAGGGAGCCCACCAGACGGCCGCCGGAGGCGGAAACCCCCTCGGCGCGGAGCGGGAAGCGCCGACCCACGTCGGTGCCGCGCACCACCTCCACGGCGTACTCCGCGCCCTCCGGGAGCGGGGAGGCCAGGCGCACCTCGAACCGCAGCCGGCTTCCGCGGCGCCCCGCCGGGCTCGCCCGCACACCGTCCACCTCCAGGGTGGGCGCCAGCGGCGACGTCACGAGCCCCAGGCGGTCGTTGACCGTGTAGTAGGGGCGTACCCGTGAGCCGGACCCCTCGTCCCGCTCCACCCTCTGGTCCGGGTACCGGATGATCTTCTGGTAGCCCGCCACACCGGACAGGTGCCGTCCCACGGTGCACTCGGTCCCGTCGGAGAGCACCAGGCGCAGCTCCCACTTCTCCGACTCGCCGTACCGGCCGTGCACCACGACCTCGGGGTCCACCACCGCCGTGAAGCGGCCGTCGCCGGCCACCGGAGCGGAGAACTCCCGCAGGGCCCCGGGCGAAGTGCGCAGCCGCACCGCCAGGCGCGCGTGGGCGTCCGGGGCGTCGCGGCCCAGCACCCGGCCCTGCACGGTGACCAGCCCGTCGGCCGACTCCACGTGCTCCACCTCGGCGTGGTGTGCCGAGCGCCTCACGTGCAGCACCAGACGTCCCTTCGCGGAACGGGAGGGCAGCACCAGGGACAGGCGCCCGACCCGCTCCGGGTCCAACGGGAAGCCGTGCTGGCGGATCTCCACGTCGTGGACCGGGGTCTCCCGGTCGCCGTCGAGCCGCAGCACCTCCCACGTGCGCGCGGCCAGCCGGGAGCGCGAGGCGTCCACGACCACGTCGCCGCAGTCGGGCTCCAGCTCCACCCGCTTCCCCTCCAGGGTCAGCACCACCCGGTCGGGCGGATCGGTGAACGACAGCACCGCGACCCCGTCCCCGTCCACGCGCACCCGGCAGGCGGCGGCCGGTTCGGGACGCGGCGCGGGTACCGACACCCGCGGCGGAGGCGGTTCGTGGCCGGAGAGGTCGGAGAACAGCTCCTCGTGCATCAGCATGACGTTGGCGGGGTCGAAGCGCTCGGAGCCGGTCAGCGCGGCGGACGACATCCGCTGGCGCAGCCCGTCGTCGGCCATCAGCTGGGCCAGACCGTCGGCGATCCCCGGGGCGGACCGGTTGGGCACCAGCAGCCCGTCCTCGCGGTCGCGGATGATCGACGCCGGGCCGTGCGGGCAGTCGGTGCTCACCACCGGCAGCCCCGAACGCATGGCCTCCACGATCGTCATCCCGAACGGCTCCTCGCTGGAGGTCACCGCCGCGAACGAACCCTGGGCCCAGGCCTCCTCCACGCGCGGGTGCGCGCCCATCAGCCACACGCGGTCCTGGAGCCCGAGAGAGTTCACCAGCCGGACCAGCGCCGCACGCCGGTTGCCGCGCCCGTAGATCCGCAGCGTCCACTCGGGGAAGTCCTCGCTGACCATGGAGAAGGCCTGCACCAGCAGGTCGTGCCGCTTGCTGGGCGCCAGCCGCCCGGCGGACACGATCGTGCGGCTGTTGTGCCCGTTGGCGGTGAACGCGGGCGCGGGCACCGAGTTCGGGATGGACAGCACGCGTACCCGCGGCATCGGCATCCGGTCCCGGTACGTGCGCGCGTCGGCCTCGGTCACCGTCACGAAGGCGTCCAGGTGGGGGTAGGCGTTCTCCATCACCCGGCGCAGCGGCTCGGAGTGCTGGTCGTAGGTCAGGTGCTCCTGGCCGATCTTGACCACCCGGCTCGGAGCGGCCCGGGCGATCACCACGTTCAGTCCCGGCCGGGTGCCCACCACCACGTCGGCGTCGGTGGTGGCCAGGTACTCCTCCAGCCGGTCGTCGGTCAGGCGGCTGTGTGTGGGACCGCGCGCGTCCTCCGGAGGGAAGAGCAGCGGCGGTACACCGGCCCGTTCCGATCCCTCGTACAGCGGGCGGCCGTCGGTCCCCGTGCCGTCGGCACCGTCGTACCCGCGGACGTCCACGAGCGGGCGCAGGCTCACCTGCGCGGGTACGGGCAGAACGGGCTCCGCGCGGTGCCGGAACACCGAGACGATCTCGACCTCGTGCCGTGCGGACAGCGCCGCCGCCTGGTTGGCGACGGTGCGGACGGTTCCGCCGATGCCGTACATGTCGTTGATCAGATAGGCGATCTTCACCGAACCCCCGTGTGGTCAGTGCCGACCCGTGCCCCCACGAGACGGCAGCGGTGCCCGTCTTCCACACCAGAGCCCCCGGAGAGGCGGCGTGGGAACGTTCAGGGTACGAACGCTCCGCAGAAAGAAATGCCCCTTATGTCTGGTAAGACCCTGGTATTTACCAATTTCTGTGGGTGTTTTGCGGAACCTTAACATGCCGCGAAGATGCCGCACCCGGTTCCGTGAGCGGTGCTCGTGTAAGGGAACGCGGGTGTGAGGAAGCGCAGGGAAGGGGGTGCACGGCCCTCAGTAGGTGCCGGTGTCCTCCCAGTACGCCCAGGCGGCGCAGGGCGAACCGTAGGCGTCCTCGATGTGGCTCATCCCCCAGGAGATCTGCGCCGACGCGCTCTCGCGGAAGCCCTCGGGCATGGAGCCGTGCCTGGCCGGGTTGAACCCCGAGATGCCGTGGTCACCGGTCTCGGTGTTGACGAACGTGTGGTCCCAGTGGGAGACGACGCTCCACAGGTTGCTCAGGCACTCCCACTCGCTCTCGGTCCAGCCGCGGTCCGCGGCCATGTCCATCGCGAGCGCCTCGTTCTCCAGGGCGTTGGAGTTGCCCTGGCCCCACTCGTACTTCTCGGGTTCCTCCGGCCGTTCGGCGTCCACCCAGGTCTCGTCGCCGCAGCCCGGGCCCTCGACCAGGCACACCATCTGCCGGACCCCGCTGTTGAAGGTCTGGCTGAGTTCGAGCTGGTAGACCGCGACCATGATCGCCGCTGCCAGCACGGTGACCGCCGCCAGCTCGACGAACGCCGCGCCCCGGTCGCCCCCCGCTCTCCGGGCAGGGCGGAGCCGTTGCAGGAACCGGCCGCCCCGGTGCCGCCTCGGCGGCCCGTTGCGCTCGCCGGACCGCCCGGGCGGCCCGGTGGGGGAGGGCCGTCGGGTGTCCCCGAGCTCGGGGCGGTGGGGAGTGGGCAACGCCGCCTCCTAGGCGATCTGGCTGGTGGGGGACTTCAGGAGATGGGGATGTCCTCGATGGGGTCGAAACCGGGGATCTCCACGGAGATGGTCTCAAGATCGCTCGGAACCGAGTACATGGACCAGTAGCTGACGGTCTCCCCTGGCAGTGCCGTCTCCTGTAGCTGTACCGAGTACTCCCCCGAGCACAGGCAGTAGTTCTCGCTGTCCCTGATCGGATGGAACCTGGTCCCCGTCTCGGGGTTGAACGCCGTGACCCCGGCGAAGTTCGGCCCTGAGTACATGTAGGAGTACTGGTTGAACCAGGACAGCACCACACGTTCGTTTCCGGGGTTCCGGATGCTCCAGGTGACGGACAGGAGGTTACCGATCTCGTTCCTGGTTACCTCGTTGACCTCGGCTTCCAGCTGGCCTGACAGCTCGTCCGTTCCGCTTGCGCTGCCAAGTACTTCCAGGTCGCTGCTCTGTGGTGCTGACGCGGCAGTACCCGTTCCTGCGGATGTGATGAACAGGATCGACGCGAATGAAACAGCGAGTGTGGATGACCGGTGGATCTTGTTCATGGCGTTCGCCTATTTTTCGAATGTGACACTGACTCGTCGGTTGCGCTCGCGTCCTTCTTCGGTGTTGTTGTCGGCTATGGGGTCGCCGGCTCCGTGGCCTTCGACGTCGAAGGTTACCCCGCTCCTCGTGACCAGTTCGGACAGGACGGACTCGACTGCCTCAGCTCGTTCAAGGGACAGCGGAGCGTTGATCGACTCACTTCCCGTGTTATCGGCGTGACCGTCGACCTGGATGACGGTGGAACTCGCGTCATTGATCTCGCTGGCGACCTGCTCGAGGATTTCCTGAGCGTCAGGGCTGAGGACTGCGCTGTCCGTCTCGAAAAGCACGTCTGAGGAGAGGAGGATGCTGATTTCCTCACCGTCCTCAGTCCGTCCTGTCTGGTCCTCGGTGTTGTCCGAGATGAAAGTCAGGTCCAGAATCTCCGGGGAAGCCAGCTCTTCGTTCTCAAGAGTTTCCGATGACTGGCTGATGGGGATGTCCATCAAAGGTGGAGTGAGCGGTGTGGTGACAGTCAGGGATTCCACATCGTCTGTGACGGGAAGTGGGAAGGCGACCCACATTTCCTCTGTCTGGCCGCTGGCTATGTTGCCGTTCCAGGTGGAGCAGAAGCAGGTGCCGTCGCTTCTCTCGTAGCTGAGGAGCCTTTTCTGGTTCTGTGCGTCGATGAGGCTGACCCGGCTGGCGGTGTTCGGTTTCTCGTCCACGGTGAGGCCGAAGTTGAGAACGAAGTTAGAGTCGGATTTGTTGGTCACGCCGAAGCGAAGTCTTAATAAGCCGGGGGAAATGTTCTCGAGTGCGTATATTTCGATTTGGAGGTCGTCGCCGATCGTCGTTGACGAAGACGTGGTGCTGGCCAGCACCTCCTGTCCGTTGTGTTCGTTGTTGTTTTCCGACTGCGAAGAGGACGGTGGTCCGGCATCGGTGTTCTGTTCTGCGGGGGAGCCGTCGTCTGGGTTGACCACGCACCCCGAAAGAAGAAAGGGAAGAGCCACAAGGAGCGAAGCGGGGCGAAGCGCTCCCCGTCTCATGTTTCTTGGGGGAGGAGGGGGTGTGGCTTGCATCTCTTCTCGCCTGATAGTTTTGATAGGAGTGGTTACTCGTACGGGGCGAGGATCTCCGTTATCGCAGTGGTGATTGACTGGCCGATTCTGCTGGGGATCCCGATGGCCAGGATCGCTGCGACGATGCCCGCGATGAGAATGACTATCGCTGCGTATTCGATGAGGGTCGCGCCCTTGTCCTTCTCCTTGGAGGTTGGCACAAGGAAGGTGCTCAGCGTCACCCAGAGTTCGGTCAGGCTGTTCACGGGGCTTAACTCCTTGGGGAGGGGGTCTTACGGCACCACATCTCTGCGGTCTTTGAGCAGGTGGGTCCCCTGCCCGCGGGCCACCGGGGGAGTACGTGGGCGGCGCGTGCTCACGGAGTCCCACTATCCGGCATGAACACCGACGTCATCCCGCCTTCTGACCGGATGTGGCCATCTTCCTTCAGGATGCCCCATGGATCCTGGAACCACACGTTGTCCACAGGGCGGGATGAACGCCCAGGAGGGAGCCGGTGGTCGGGTCGATGCGCGGTCACAGTTCCTCGCCGAGACGGGGTCACGTTTGGTGGTCGGCGGGTCACCATGATGGCACGTGTGCTACGGGGGCGCCATGGCCGGGTGGAAAATACCAGGCCACCGTTGGGCTCTCCGAAGCACCCTGTCTGCTACTACTTCTCCGGGTTTTCCACGTTTCCGGACAGAACCAGGTGCCTCCGGGCAGCATCCCCACAGCCAGAACCCCCATCCCCAACCCCCGAGACCGAAGACAAGAGGTGGCGGCTTGGACCCCATCGCGGCCCTTTCCCTGGTGGCAGCTCTGATCGTGGGACTGGTGATCGGAGGCATCCCGCTCTCCGCGGCCCTGAAGGGCGGCTCCGCCCTCAGGTCAGCGCTCCGCACCTCCTCACCCGCCCGTCGGACCCCGCCTGACCCGGACGGACTCGAACCGAACGAGCTGGCCCTGCTCGCGGGAGGCCCGGTCCGCGTGGGGGAGACCGCGGTCATGGACGCCTTCCTGCACGGCCGCGTCCGCCAGCAGTCCGCCGGAGGGCTCTTCACCCTCGTCGGTCCCTCCCGCCCCTACACGCACGAGAAGGACGGCATCCGCCGGGAGCTGGTGAGGGTCTTCCGCAAACGCGTCGGCGTCAGCGCCCTGGAGATGCTGCGCCGGATCGTCAGCGGCCAGGGCGTGGAGAAGCTGCGCACCGGCCTCGCCGAGTCCGGTCTGATCGTCGACTCCCCGCGGCTCCGCAGGGCGCTTCGGCGCCGCGAGAGGGCACCGGGGACGATCCGGTGGATGCGGTCCGTCGCGCTCCTGGCCGCCGCCGTGGGCGCGGCCGTCTTCTTCCTCGCGGAACCCGGGGCCATCGCGCTCGGCCTCCTCGGCGGAGGACTGAGCGCATCGGCTGCCCTGGTCGCCTCCCAGGTGGTCATGGCGGCGACCGGAGGCCCCTCGCTCAGCCCCAACACCCCCGCCGGGAACGCGGTGCTGGAGCTGGCCCGCCAGAGGTACGGCGCCTCGGCGGCCGGGTCCGCAGGAGCGGACCCCACCAGCACTCACCCCACCGACGGGATGACCCGGGACCACGCGGTCCGGCACACGGCGGTCACGGGCTTCCGCTCGCTGCGCGCGTCCGCGTCCCGCCAGCAGGTCAGCAGGACCCGGTCGGACCAGGAGTCCGCGCAGCTCCAGCAGGACCCGGTCCCCGTCAGCGCCCACACGGGCGGCGGCGCAGATCCGGGCGGCGCCGGAGGCGCAGGCGGCGCGGACCCCGATTCCGTCAGCCTGGAGACTCTGTGCTCGTTCGCCGAGTTGTGTCAGGGGCCGGGTGGTTCCGACGGCCGTTCGGGCGGCGGCTCCGGGAACGAGGGCTGGGGTGGTGACTTCGGTCACTACGGCGACGGAGGAGGCTGGGGAGGCGACGGCGGGTCCAGCGGCAGCGGCTCCGGCGGCGGCTCCGGCGGGGGAGACGGCGGCGGTGGGGGTGGCGGCGGAGGGGACTGAACCCCTCCACCCGGACGCCCGGCCCGGCTCAGGGCCTCACCGCGCTCCGGAACCAGGAGCCGGGCGGGGTTCTACGCAAACCCCGCCCGGCGCCCCGCACCGGGAAGGCGGCGCCACTGCCTGCCTACAGATTCGGCGCCGCCACCCTTGACCGTCTCCCTGTGCGGGGAGGTGGGGTCAGCCCTGGTCCGGACGCTTGAGGTCGGCCAGTTCCGCCAGCAGCTCGAACGAGCGCAGGCGAGCCTTCTGGTCGTAGATCATCGACGACACCATCAGCTCGTCCACACCCGTGTCAGCGACGAACAGCTCGAGCTTGCGACGGACTGTTTCCGGGGAACCCACGAACGAGTAACGAAGCATGTGGTCCAGTCGTTCCTTCTCCCCCGGACGCCATGCGGTGTCCAGGTTCTCCACCGGCGGGCGCAGCCGTCCCCGCGCACCGCGCAGGGTGCCGAGGAACGCCTGCTGCATCGTCGTGAACAGGTGCTGGGCCTCCTCGTCGGTGTCGGCGACGAAGGCGTTCACCCCCGCCATGGCGTACGCCTCCTCCGACTGCTGGGAGGGGCGGAAGGTCGTCCGGTAGGCCTTCAGCGCCTCGTACAGCGCGTCCGGGGCGAAGTGCGAGGCGAACGCGTAGGGCAGGCCGAGCTGCGCGGCCAGCTGGGCGCCGAAGAGGCTGGACCCCAGGATCCACAGCGGCACCCGCAGCCCCTCGCCGGGAATGGCGCGCACGGGCTGACCGGCCTCGGCGGGCTCGAAGTAGGCCTGGAGCTCCTGCACGTCGTTGGGGAACGTCGCCGAGGCGCTGTGGTCGCGGCGCAGCGCCATCATCGTGCGGGGGTCGGTGCCCGGCGCGCGGCCCAGGCCGAGGTCCACCCGTCCCGGGTAGAGCGACTCCAGCGTGCCGAACTGCTCGGCGATCACCAGGGGCGAGTGGTTGGGCAGCATGACACCGCCCGCGCCGATCCGGATGGTGGAGGTCCCCTCGGCGATGAAGCCCAGGGAGACGGACGTGGCAGCGCTCGCGATGGCCTGCATGTTGTGGTGCTCGGAGAGCCAGAAGCGCTTGTAGCCCAGCCGCTCCGCGTGCTGGGCGAGTTCCCTGGCGGAACGTAGCGCGTCACCGGGCGTGGACCCCTCGGCGATGCTGGCGTGGTCGAGCACCGACAGCGCGACGTCGGACATGGTGGCTCTTCCCCCTGTTGCGTGGCGGGTCCGGCTGCGAGGCCGTGACGGGAGGATCCGCTTCCCCGGTCGGCCTGCGCGTTCGATATTCGACGAACATCGAATTACGAAGGTACACTTCCGACTGTCCACGAGCCAAATCTCGCCCGGCCCCGGCCGGGCGCCGTACGAGGAGGACCGCCTTGGCTCCCAGGGAGCACGCGCACCCCGCCCTCCACGAGGTGGAGCTGGTCACGGTTCTCGCCGCGCTGGCCGAGCCGACCCGGCTGCGGATCGTGCGGATGCTCGCCGACATGGACGGGGAGCACGCCTGGAAGGACATCGACCTGCCCATCGCCCAGTCGACGCTGAGCCACCACCTGAAGATCCTGCGCAACGCCGGTCTGGTGCAGAACCGCACCGAGGGGACGCGGTGCTTCATCTCGCTGCGCGACGAGGAGCTCGAAGGGCGTTTCCCCGGCCTGCTGGAGTCGGTGCTGGCGTGCCGCGACGCCATGGCCCTGCGTTCCGACGAGGACGGCGCTTCCCTCCGGTAGAGGCCGGTAGAGGACGGAGCTTCCCGCGGCGGCGATCGGGGCGTCGGCGCGGGGCATGCCCGGGAATGTACGGTCGGTACCCAGCAGGTGTACGCAACCATGGTCGGCGGTCCAGGCAGTGCGCGTTCCCCCGGCCCAGGAGAGTGGAAGGCGCCCCCCATGGCTCCGAACCCGCCAGCCTCCCTTCCGGCGCACGTGCGCCCGCTCACCGGAGGCGATCCCGCCGAGATCGGCGGCCACCGGCTGATCGGTCGCCTCGGCGGCAGCACCATGGGCGTGGTCTACGCCGCCGTGGCCCCGGACGGCGAGGCGGTCGCCCTCAGGGTCGCCCACGCCGAGTGGGTTCCGGCCGCGGAGCCCGACCGCAGGATCACCCTCCTGCGACGGACCGTCGGGGTGTGCGCCGTGGGCGTCAGCGCCAGCGGAACCTTCCACGGGCGGCCGTGGGCCTCGGTCCAGTACCTCCCCGGCCCCGACCTGGCCCGCCGCGTGCGCGAGGACGGACCCGTCCCCGAGCCCGCCCTCCTGGTGCTGGCCGCGGGAACCGCCGAGGCGCTGACCTCGGTCCACTCCGCGGGCGTACCGCACGGAGACGTCAAACCCGGAAACGTCCTCCTGACCCCGGAGGGCCCCCGGCTGGCGGACCACGGGATCGCCCGCCGGGTCGACGACGCGGACTCCCTGACCACCGCGGGCAGCGTCGGCTGGCTGGCCCCGGAGCGCTACGCGGGCGCGCGGCCCGACACCGCCTCCGACGTCTTCTCCTGGGCCTGCCTGGTGGTGCTCGCCGCGACCGGGCACGCGCCGTTCGGTACGGACGCCGCGCCGCCGGAGGCGGCCCGCCGGGCCAGGGAGGACACCGTCGACCTCGCCGACGTGCCCGACGGACTGCGTCCCCTGCTGGCCCGGGCGCTGTCGGCGGACCCGGGGCGGCGCCCCCCGGCGGAGGAGGCCTACCTGGAGTGCCTGCTGCTGGCGGGAGTGGAGGACAGCGCCACCCCCGACGTGTGGGCGGACCGGTTGCGCACGCTCGTCCGCGCCCACTGGCCGCGCGTGGACGCGGACCGCGACCAGTCCGCGGCGTGGATCAGCTCCGCCCGGCACATGGCGGAGCGGGAGGCCGGGACCGCGAGGCCCGCGGACGCCCCCCGGTGGAGCCTTCGCGCCCGCGGCCGCGGCGCCGAGGGCCGGACGGCCGGTGCGGGCGCCGCCCGGGACGGTGGGACCGGTGAGCACGGAACCGGCGGACCGACGACCGGCGGAAGGGCGCCCGTTGGACGGACGGCCGGTGGACGCTCGCGCGGGCACCGCCGTGCGGGAGCCCGGCGAGGGCTTCCCCTCCTGGCGGTCGCCGCGGCCGTGCTCCTGGCGGTGTCCGTCGGCGGCGGCTACCTGCTCCTGAACGCCCTGTCCGGTGGGTCGGACACCACCACGGCCGACTCCGGCTCCGGGTCGGAGCAGGCCAACGGAGGGGACCCGCCGACCGGGCCCCTCAGCGGAACGGAGCTGGTGTCGGCCTCGCTCGACACCCTGCTGGCCGCGGACTCCTTCGAACTCACCCTGCTCACCCACGCCGGGAACGGCGGGGGCTACGGCCAGCCGCTTCCCACCGGCACCGGCCCCACCCTCTTCGACCGGGTGCTCTACCGGGCGGGACCGCCGGAGGCGCTGCGCTGGAGCAGTACCGTCAGCGGCGCGCGCACCAGCGACCTGCTGATGGTCGACGGCGACCTGCTGCGCGCGGAGAACTCCGCGTGGAACGGGGCGCCGACCTGGTACGAGGCCGAACCGGGGCTGACGGAGGAGGTGTTCGCGCCGGCGGAGGTCGTCGCACCGCTCGTCCGCGCGGCGGAGGAGGGGACCGTCACCGTCGAGGAGGAGGTGGTCCTCGCCGCGCCCCCGCCCGCCCAGGACGCCTTCGGCCACCTGGGCGGCGAGGCCCCCGACGGCGTGCCCGCGATCCGGGTGGAGGGCACGTTCCCCTCCGCGGGCGGGACGGAGGAGGCGGACACGGCGTTCGTCCTGGTCGCCACCGAGGACGGGGTCCCGCTGAGCTTCGCCACGGAGGGCGCCGGCGGAGGGGCGCTCAACGGACGCCCGGTCCCGGAGGAGATCCCGGCGTCGTTCCTGGACCCCGCCGCCCCCGAACCGGAGCGGTGGTACACGCGGTACACGTTCGTGGAGCTCAACGGGGAGCCCGACCTGGGCGTCCCCGAGCCCGGGCAGGTCCAGCCCGCCGATCCCGCGCCCATCGGCGACTGAGCACGGGAACCGGACGGGCGGCAGCGCCACGGACAGCCTCCCCGGGTGCCTGTGGCGCTCCCACACCCGATGGTGTAGGTTCGCCCCCGTGTCGCGTGCCACCGACCACAGAGCAGTGGGCCGGTCGGTAGGTATGGAGGCACCTTGACATCCGGGGAGCGCACTGTGAGCACACACACCGCGGACCGCGTCTAGCCGTTCCGACGGCGCCGGCCCAGCCGCGCCCGAACGCGCCCAGACCCCTCGCGACCTCCCCGGAGTCCTCTTCCGGCCCGGCCACGCCCGGGCTCCCTGTCACGTCCACCCGCCACCCGTGCGCGCACGCGCCCGGGCCGCCGCGGGTGCCTTCGGGGACGGTCGCGCCCATGACCACCACCTCGAAGGAGACCTGTGACCGAAAACCCGCATGTCCGGACCGCTGAACCCCACGTCAGCGACTTCAACATCCCCGTCGTGGAAGAGTTCCGCGCCAACGGAGGCCGCGTCGGCGGCATGTTCGAGGGCGGCGACCTGCTGCTGCTCACCACCGTCGGCGCCCGGTCCGGCCGCGAGCACACCACCCCGCTCGGGTTCGTCCGCGTCGACGGCCGTGTGCTGGTCGTCGGCTCGGCGGGCGGCTCTGACCGCCACCCCGACTGGTACCGCAACGTCCTCGCCCACCCCATGGTGCGCGTGGAACTGGGTACCGAGACGTTCGACGCCGTCGCGGTCCCCGCCGAGGGAGCCGAACGCGACCGCCTGTTCGCCGAGTTCGTCCGCACGGACTCCGGATACGCCGACTACCAGGCCGGAACCGGACGGATCCTGCCCGTGGTCGCCCTGGACCGCGTCCACGGGGACGGGCCCGCCGAGGTCACCAACCTCGCCGACAAACTCGTGCAGATCCACACCTGGCTGCGCGGCCAGCTCACGCACGTGCGCACCGAGGCCGAGGCCTACCTCGCCGAACGCACCGCCGGGGCGGACGGGGACGGCCCGCCGCCGCTGGGACTCAGCCTCCAACTGCGCCAGCACTGCCTGGCCTTCTGCGAGTCCCTGCACTTCCACCACTCCAGTGAGGAGTCCGGCGTCTTCCCGGCGCTGGGCCGTCAGGCTCCGCACCTGGAGGAGGCGCTGCGGCGGCTGTCGGAGGAGCACCGCACCGTGGACCGGATCCGCGGCGAGCTGGAGGCGCTCGTCTCCGACCTGTCCACGGCCGACCCCGAGCGATTCCGCGCGGATCTGGACCGGATGGCCCGGGAACTGGAGGCCCACCTGGACTACGAGGAGGCCCAGCTGATCCCGACCCTGGCCGCCATCCCGTTCCCGCCCACCGGTCCGGCCTGACCCCGGACGGAGGACCCGGTTCCGCCGTTCGCACGCCTCGGGGGAGCGGTGGAACCGGCGGCCTCCAGGGCCCGCGGCGACCCTTCGACGCGCCCCGCCGCGACCGGTGGCCCTCCGGGAGGGCGCCCTACGTATCCCCTCCGCGGCCGAGGAGTTACGTAGTGACTACGTATGGTCCGGTCGCGCTCCGCGACGCATGATGAGTGCCGGGTGGCCACCCGTCCACATCCCCCGTCCCCCGACCCCCGAAGGGTTCTTCGCACCATGCGCAAGATCGGTGCGGCCTTGGCGGCCGCCGCCCTGTTGCCCGTCATGCTCGCGGCGTCCCCGGCCCTGGCCGAGGAGGTCCCCGACTTCCTCGACACCGCGGACACCACCGAACGCACCTACATCGTCGTCCTGGACGAGAGCGCCTCCCCGGAGGACGTCGCGGACCGCCACGGCGACGACCCCAGCAGCGTCTACGAGCACGCGCTCACCGGCTACGCGGCCGAGATGACCGCGGCCGAGGCCGCCGAGCTCCTGCGGGACTCCGACGTGGCCTTCGTGCAGGAGGACCAGATCCTGCACACCTTCGAGCAGGACGTCCCCGACGGCATCGCCCGCACCTTCGCCCCCGACAACCCCAACCTGGCCGTCAACGGCCAGGACGACTACGTGCCCGACGTGGCCGTGGCCGTCCTGGACACCGGCGTGGACGCCGCCCACCCCGACCTCAACGTCGTCAATTCGGTGAACTGCACCAGCGGCACCTGCGTCCCCAACACGGGCACCGACGGCAACGGGCACGGCACCCACGTCGCGGGCAGCATCGCCGCCGTCGACAACGGCGAGGGCGTGGTGGGCATGGCCCCCGGCGCCGACGTCTGGAACGTGCAGGTGCTCAACTCCAGCGGCAGCGGCTCCCTGGCCGGTATCGCCGCGGGCGTGGACTACGTGGCGGCCAACGCCGACCAGATCGCCGTGGCCAACATGAGCCTGGGCTGCCAGGGCTGCACCGACCAGGCCCTCAGCCAGGCCATCACCGCCTCGGTGGACGCCGGTGTGGCCTTCGCCGTCGCGGCGGGCAACAGCTCCATGGACTCGGGCGGCTTCTTCCCCGCCAACCACCCCGACGTGCTCACGGTCTCCTCCATGGCCGACTCCGACGGCGCCCCCGGCGGCAGCGGAGGCGACCTGGGCTGCACCGGCGACGGCGACGACACCCTGTCCTACTTCTCCAACTACGGCGCGACCGTGGACATCGCCGCGCCTGGCTCCTGCATCCTCTCCACCACGCCCGGCGGCGGCTACGGCTCGATGAGCGGCACCTCCATGGCCTCCCCGCACGCCGCGGGCGGCCTGGCCCTGCTCGCCACCGGCTCCGCCAAGCCCGGCGACCGCGCCGGGGTCATGTCCCTGTACGACACCCTGACCGGTGCGGGCAACCTCGACTGGACCGACACCTCCGGCGACGGAGACCACGAGCCGCTGCTGGACGTGGGCGACCCGGCCCTCTTCCCCGCCGACGGCGACACCGCCCCGCCCGAGGGGCCCGTGGCCGACATCGCCCACTCCTGCGACGACGCCACCCTGACCTGCTCCTTCGACGGCTCCGCGTCCGTCTCCGACGGCGAGGTCACCGGCTGGGACTGGGACTTCGGCGACGGACAGGGCGACAGCGGCGCCGCGGTGAGCCACGCCTACGGCTCCGAGGGCGCCTACACCGTCACCCTCACCGTCACCGACGACGCGGGCCGCACCGACACCGCCGAGACCACGGTCTCCGTGGGCACCCCCGACCACACGGCTCCCACCGCGGACTTCAGCGGCGGCTGCTACACCTTCTTCTACCTCTGCGAGTTCGACGCCTCCGGCTCCGGCGCGGGCGACGCCCCCATCGTGTCCTACTCCTGGGACTTCGGTGACGGCTACACCGGCACCGGCGCCACCACCTGGCACTTCTACGACACGGCGGGCACCTACACCGTCACCCTGACCGTCACCGACTCCACCGGCGCGACCGGTTCGCTGTCCAAGAGGGTCACCCTGCGCTGACCCTTCCGGCGGCCGCGCCCGGACCACGGTCCTCCCGGCGGCGCGGCCGTCCGCCGAACGGGAGACGGACCCCTCCCCCCATCCCCCAAGGCCCCTTCCCCGTCCCCCGGGGAGGGGGCCGTCCGCGTCAGCCGCCCAGGATGAGGCCGAGGTTGACCTCGGTGCCCAGGAACATCGACCCCACGATGAGGATGAGCAGGCCCGGAAGCAGGGTCACCGCGGTCACCACCGTCACCCGGGGGTTCATCCGCTGGGCCTTGCGGCGCATGTACTGGGCGTCGGCGCGCCGCATGTCCTGGCTGATGGCGACCAGGGTGTCGCTGAGCGGGGCGCCCAGCTCCTCCGCCTGCTGGATCGCGGTCACGAACTTGCTCAACGACTCGTTGCGGTTGCGTCGGCGCAGCATCTCGAAGGCCTCCCGCCGCGAGGTGCCCAGCTCCATCTGCTGGAGCGCCAGCGCGAACTCGTCGGCGAGCACGCCCGGCATCGACTCCGCCACCCGCGCCACCGCCGCGCGGAACGACATCCCGGCGCTCACCGTCACCGCCAGCACGTCCAGGAAGTCCGGCAGCTGCGACTGCACCTTGTCGCCGCGCTCCTGGCCCTGCACGTACAGGCTCAGGTCGGTCAGCCCCATGAACGCGAGCACCACCAGCCCCACCAGGGGATTCCCGGTGGCGAACATCAGCAGGCCCAGGGTGCCGTACAGCACCACCTCGCCGACCTTGCGCCGCAGGTAGCGCTCCAGGGTCAGACCCTCCGGCCGCCCCGCCGCCTCGATGCGCTCGGAGACGGAGACCAGGCGGCGCCGGCTCAGCGACGCGTGCAGCGAGCGGGCGAACGGCCGTCCGACCGCCTCGGTGATCCGGTGCAGCACGAACGTGTCGTCCGACCGGGTCCGCGTGGGGCGCGCGGCCGGGTCGGCCACCCGCACCCGGGTCTGCGACATCATCAGGTACAGCCCGTAGCACGCGACCAGCACGACCAGGGCGCTGGCCAGCGCGGCGGCGAGCGGCACCAGCAGGGAGAGGGGGGCGTTCATCGGGGAGCGGTCCTCACAGGTCGAACTTGGTGATGCGGGACACCAGCACGAAGCCGATGGCGAACAGCGCCGCCACCACCAGCAGCACCGTCACCCCCGCCACGGACGTGGTCATGACGCGCATGATGCCCGGCTCGATGGCGTTGATCAGGAACAGGGCGCCCACCGACATGAACCCCAGCGCCCACACGGTGCTCGTGGTCTCGCTGAGGATGGTCTGCACCTCGCGCCGGGTCTCCTTGCGGTTCTCCAGGGTGGTGGAGATGTTGCGCAGCGCCGTGACCAGGGAGCCGCCCGAGCGCGAGGCCACCACCAGCGTGGACAGCAGGACCCCCAGCTCACGCGAGGGCATGCGCTCGCGCAGCTCCGCGACGGCCTCCTCGAAGCTGGCGCCCAGCTTCATGGACTCGGCCATGCGGCTCAGCTCCTCGCCCGCAGGCCCGTCCAGCTCGTCGGCGGCCATCGCCACGGCCGTGGGCAGGGCCAGGCCCGCCGAGGTCGCGTTGCCCAGCACCCGGGCCAGATCCGGCAGCTGGGAGGTGAACTCCTCGCGCCGCTTGGCCTCGGCGCGGTTGAGGTAGGAGAAGAACAGGAACGCCACCCCGGCCGCCGCCAGCAGGCCGAAGAAGGGCGCCAGCACCTGCCAGACCACGACCACCGCCAGCAGCGAACCGCCCAGCAGCGCGAGCACGAACGTGGACAGGCGCACCTCCGCGCCCGACCGGGCGATCCTGCGGTACAGCCGCCCGCCCCACTGGGTGCGGTAGATCGCCGCGTCCAGACGCGCCATGGGCGTGGACGCCTCGTACTCGGCCTGGTCCAGGGCACTGCGGGCGGCGATCATCCGCCGGTGCTGCGCGCTGGCCACGAACTCCCACAGCGCCCACAGCGCCAGGGCCAGCACCACGGCCAGGCCGCAGAGGATCGCCACGAACTGCCAGGTCACCGGAGCTCCATTCCGATCGGGGGACGCGCCCGCCGGGGCGCGGGGGAGGGCCTCACCAGCCGTTCCGGGGGCGTTCGTCGGTGACCACCCCGAAGGCGGCCGGGATGGCCTCGCCCACGTGGTAGATCCGCCCGGCGATGTGCCGGGGCAGCGGGAAGTGCCGGAACTCGCCCTCGACGGCCCGGTTGGGGCCCATGGGCAGCGCGGAGAACTGCATCACCGGGTCCAGCCGGAACTCCTCGCGCCGCCGTGAGGAGACCACCGCGATCTCGTTGACCCGCCGCGACCCGTCCGGCCACCGGCCCAGGTGCACGATGGCGTCCACCGCGTTGTTGATCTGGTCGCGGATCGCCTCGTAGGGGACGTTGACGTCGCTCAGGGTGGCCAGGGTCTGCAACCGGTGGATGGCGTCGTCCGCCGAGTTGGCGTGCACGGTCACCAGCGAGCCGTCGTGGCCGGTGTTCATGGCCTGGAGCATGTCGATGGTCTCCGAGCCGCGCACCTCGCCGACGATGATGCGGTCCGGGCGCATCCGCAGCGCGTTGCGCACGAGGTCGCGGATGGCGATCTCGCCCCGGCCCTCGATGTTGGGCGGTCTGGACTCCAGGCGCACCACGTGGTCCTGCATCAGCTGGAGCTCGGCCGAGTCCTCGATGGTGACGATGCGCTCGTCGGAGGGCACGAACGCCGACATCGCGTTGAGGAAGGTCGTCTTGCCGGTACCGGTACCGCCGGACACCACGATGTTGAATCGGGCCCGCACCATCGCCGCCAGCAGGATGCCGGTCGGCGAGTCCAGGCTTCCCATCCGCACCAGCTCGTCGATGGGGTAGGGCTTGGGGAAGCGCCGGATGGTCAGCACCGGGCCCGACAGCGACAGCGGCGGGATGATCACGTTGACGCGCTCGCCGGTGGGCAGCCGCGCGTCCACCATCGGCGAGGACTCGTCCACGCGGCGGTTGACCAGCGACACGATGCGGTCGATGGTCTGGTAGAGCTGCTCCTCGCCGTTGAAGGTGGCGTCCACCCGCTGCATGCGGCCGCCGCGCTCGATGAACACGTTGTCGGGACCGTTCACCATGATCTCGGTGACGGTCTCGTCGGCCAGCAGCGGCTCCAGCACGCCCAGCCCCAGGGCCTCGTCCACGACCCGGCGGATGAGCGCCGAACGCTCCCGGTCGGAGAGCACCGGGCCCTCGCGGGTGAGGATGTGCCCCACGACCTTCTCCAGGCGAACCCGGCGCTGGGCCAGGGTCAGCCGGGTGAGGTCCTCCAGGTTGATCTCCTCCAGCAGCCGCCTGCGCCAGTGCGTGACGCTGCTGCGCTCGGAGCGCCCCTCGACGGCGCGGTCCTCCTCCAGACGGTCCTTCAGACCCATGGCCCCGCTCTCCTTCCCCCGGGGGCTGGCGCGGCGGGAACACGCCCCGCCGCGCGGAGCCCCGACACGACTTGCGCTGCGTTCTGCTCGGGCACCGGGGCGACGCCCCGACGCGCACGGCGCACCGCCTCGACCTCACACATCGGGCATCTCCACGCGCCGGGTCAGCGTCAGGTCCAGGCCCGACGCGGAGAACACGATCGGCAGCGGATGCGAGACCTCCACGTAGAAGCCCTCGTGATCGTTGACGCCGCTGGTGACGGTCGCCTCGTCCAGCCACGACGGCAGCGCCGCGCGGGCGGCCGCCTCCGCGCCCTCCAACTGCTCGGCCCCGGCCACCCGCGCCCCGGCACGGGCCGCGGACCCCAGCCGCTCGACCGCGACGAAGGCCAGGAAGGCCTCGATCGCGATGACCGCGACCAGGAGCAGGATCGGGAAGACCGCGGCGAACTCCAGCAGCGGGCCGCCCCGGTCGCCGTCCCGGCGCGGTCGCCCCCCGAGCAGAAGGCGTCGTGCCCCACGGTCTCCGCTGCCACGGCGGTCCCCGGCCAGCGGACGCGGCGGTCTCCGACGCGCCAGGCCCCGGTGACCCTCGGCCGTCGGGTGTCGCGGTCGCCGGTCTTCGGAGCCCTGGCGGTTCCCGGGCGACGGGTTGTACGGATTGCGGTCTGCGGCGCTCCGCCGGGGGCGGGCCGGAGCGGTCCGTCCGCCCGCCCGCGCGCTCACGGTGTCACCCCCCGCGGCTCGACCTCGGTGATCACCCGGGCCTCACCGGTGACGTCCCAGGGGCCCGAGGCTCCGGGCAGGAAGATCGGCATGGCCATGGTCACCCGGGCGTAGCGCGCGCCGTCGCGCTCCACGATCTCCACGGTCATCACGTCCTCACCGTCCCACGGCGGCCGTACGCGCTTGCGGGCCTCCTCGTCCACACGCGCCATGTCGTCGGGGGTCACGGCGGCCTGGCGGGCGGCCTCGGCGGCGCCGTGCGAGGCGTACATGGCGGTGATGCCGAGCAGCAGCACCTGCCACACCAGGGCCAGCGCCAGCATCATGAACGGCACCGCCGCGGCGAACTCCACGATGACCCCGCCGCGGTCACCGCGACGCCGCGGACCGCCGCGTCGCGGGTCCGACCGGTCTCCGCGACTCCGCGGGCCCCGCGGCCCTCGTAAGCCCCGTGGGATCCGACGGGACGCGCGGCCCGCACGACCGCCGGCCCGCGCGGCGCCCTCGCTCCGGCCCGGCCCCCGTCGGAGGCCGGACTCAGCTCCCGAAGCCACCGCGGCCCCCTCCGCCCCCGTGCGGGCCGGAACCCGGGCGCCCGCCGAAGGGCTGGCCCAGCGGCGGGACGGAGGACTGCCCGTTGACCGCCGCGCGCGACGGGTTGGGCCCCGACGCGTTGAGGAAGCCGGACACGTCGCGGGTGGACGGCCTGGTGCCGCGTCGCTCGGAGAGGGAGGCGAATCCGCCCAGCCCCGCGGGCGGGGTGGCCGACCCCCCGCCGCCACCGGGCTGCGCGGGCGGGTTCAGCAGGTCCAGCTCCGCGGCCAGCCGCGAGAAGGCCCTGCGCAGACCCTCGTCGGTCACCTTGGTCGGGTCGCCGTTGTTCTCCCCGGGCTCCAGCGCTCGGTAGGCGGCGGGGACCGGTGTCCGCAGCACCCGGGTGCCAAGCAGCTGCTGGAGGAAGTCCGGCTGGATCTCGTTCTTGCGGCTGTGCCGGGTGACCAGCGAGTACACGTCCGTGTGCGAACGCACCTGCAACCGCTCCCACATGCTCATCAGCCGCTGGGCGCCGCGCATCGCGGGCACGTCCGGGGTGACCGTGACGACCGCGCTGTCGGCCAGCTCGACCGCCATCGCGGTGGCCTCGTTCATGGTGGACCCGCAGTCCACCACCACCAGCTCGTACCGGGACCGGAGCGCGCTCAGCACCCTCCGGGCGGCGCTGGCGCCGACGTCCTCGCCGCGTTCGCCGTGCTCGGGGGCGAGCAGCACGTGCGGACCCCGCGGGTCCACGTACAGGGTCTCCGCGAGCATGCCGGGGGTGATGTTGTCCCCGGCCTCCACCAGGTCGCTGATGGAGCGGCGGTGCCGCAGGTTGAGGAACGCGGGCAGGTCGCCGGTCTGGAGGTCCAGGTCGACCAGGCACACCACCCGCTCGGCGGCGGCCGCGGCCATCGCCAGGTGCACCGCGCACGTGGTGGTGCCCACGCCGCCCTTGGCGCCGCTGATCGCCACGATCCGGCCCCGCACACCCGAGGCGGGCAGGTCCATCGACGCCGACTCCAGGTGGCGGCGCAGCGTCCGAGACCACTCGGCGGCCTTGGTGATCCGGCTCTCCAGCTCGGCGATCCCGCAGTCGTCGGGCATCACCCCGCGCGCCCCGGCCTCCATGGCCCCGGTGAACGTGTCGGGGTCCATCGTGGGCGAGACCAGCAGGATCGCCACCTGCGGATGGCGGTGGGACAGGTCGCGTATGGCCTCGAACACCGGCGCCGGGCCCAGATCCTGGTGGATGAGGACCACGTCGATCTCCGGGAACTCCCCGGCGGCGTCGATCAGCGCCGTCGTGGTGGCCCGGGAGGCCACCAGGGTGGCGCTGCCCAGCTCCTCGAAACGCGCGGCGAGCACCATCTCCGACTCCGAGGTCGGCATACCCGCCAGGACACGGAAGTTCAACGCTTACCCCCCATGCGGCACGCGCCGTTCGTCGGCCGCCCCGCCCTCGTCCGGTGTCGTGCTCTCGTCGGCCGTTCCTCCGTCGACGAGGTTGTCGAAGTCCCCGCTGCAGAACTCGGCCTCTCCCGGGGTGCCGCCGCCGTCGGCGCTCACCAGGGCCAGCCTGAGCCCGCTGGAGAAGTTCTCGGCGTAGGCGAGCTGGAGCGCCGCCTGCGGTTCCAGGCGGAAGGTCACCGGGACCACCCCGGCCACACCGCCGCCCTCCTCCTCCTGGGTGCGCAGCTCACCGATGTCGAGGACCTCCACCTCGGTGATGACCCGCACCGCGCACGCCTCGCCGTGGTCGCGCGCCGGGAAGGTGCCGTAGATGTCCACGAACGACCCGCGCTGCACCTTGCCCGCCACACCGGTCTCGGCGTTGACCATGATGGCGATCTCCCGCTCCCCGGCGGTGAGGGTGGGCTCGGGCCGCACCATGCCCTGCTGGAGGTAGACGCCCGCCTCCAGGTGGGAGGCGGCGACGAGCTGCTGGTCGGTCGGGGTCTCCACCTGGGACAGGTCGGTGAGGAAGACCTCCGGGTCGAAGTACATGCTGGGCACCTCGACCCGCTCCACGGACTCCTCGCCGATGGGCTGGTAGGCGTCCACGGCCTCGGTCAGCCGCAGGACGGTCGCGAACTCGCCGAGACGCTCCTGCTGGCTGTTGAGGTAGGTGAACACGGAGGCGAACACGGCGACGGCGCCGATAGCGGCAACGACCATGAGCAGGACGCCGCGTCGCTGACGGGGGTTCATAGGGGTTGCTTTTCCGTTTCCAGTGTCGTCGCGGGCCGTCCGCTCGCTTCGGGGGCGCGGTGTCGGTCCCTAACGGGAGTAGGTCCGGGGCGCGTCGGGCCGCGGGGCGCGGCCCGCGAACGGCGGACCCTCCGGTCGGTCGGTGGACGGTGGGGGAGGCGGACCCGGCGCGCGCCCCCCTTCCACGGGGGGAGGGGCCTGGCCGGGGCCGGGCCCGGCGGTGCTGCCGGGAGAGGGGTCGGCGGTTCTGCCGGAGAGGCCCGGGGCGCCCGGAGCACCGAGTCCGCCGGGCGGTCGGGCGGCGCCGCCGGAAAGGGGGCCGGCGGCTCTTCCCGGGGAACCCGGAGCGGCCGGAGGGCCCTGTCCGCCGGACGGCCGGGGGCCGGACCGGGGAGCGGGCTGCTGCGCGGGGGTCCGTGCGGCGGTGGCCGAGCAGAAGGGGCAGGTGCGTGCCGACATGGGCTCGCCGCACCAGGAGCAGGAGGCGGCGCGGATGGAACTGGCCGCGTAGGCCAGGGCCTGGGGGTGGGCGCTCAGCGCCACGAACTCCACGTACTTGGCGGTTCCCCAGTACAGGGGGCCGAGCGGCTGGGCGGGCAGGGTGCGGGTGGCCACGGGCTGGATGGCCTGCGGGAGGTGGTCGTTGAAGACTCCGGTGATCCCGGGGTCGGGAGTGGAGCACAGCAGCTGGACCGGCTGCACGGGCCGGAAGGGCAGCGTGCGGGAGACGTCGGACGCACGCATGCGTCCCACCTGGTGGGTGGGCGCGCAGTAGGCGAGGAAGGACACGGACGGGGCGTAGGAGCCCATGTGCTGGCGCATCGAGGTCGGGATGGTGGACAGGCCGGAGACGGTCCTGAGCCAGGCGCCCGCCAGCAGGTGCCGGGGCAGTTCGTCGCACAGCGCGGCGACCATCCCCGGCGGCAGGTAGGGGGCGAGGTAGGCGAGCTGGTCGGCGACCAGGGACAGGGCCAGGGGCGACAGGTCGACGCCGATCCCGGCGATGTGGTCGGTACGCAGCGCGCCGCGGGCGAAGTTGACCGCGCGCTCGGCGTCCGTGGACTGCCATGCGGGGTAGAGCGCCACGACCTTGCGGCCCGCCCCGGTCTGCTCCCTGGCGAAGGCGACGAACGCGGCGCTGCGTTCGCCGATGCCCTCGCCGCGCATCGCGAACCGGTGGGCCCCGGCCTCACCCACGTGACCCGTGCTGGGGATGTCCGCCAACAGGGCGACGGTCGTCGCCGACCGAGGTAGGGCTCTGGACACTGGGCAAGCTCCATCGGTTCTGCGCGCCGGGGCGAGAGGGCTGAGCGGCCTTGTGAAGGTGGCACTCGGACGCATCGTAACGAATGTGTGGCGGAGCGCGGGAGGCCTCGCGTTTGTCGCCGTGGAACGCGGGGTGTGCGGTGGTGGAGTGGTGGGGGTGCGGGGGTTCGGCGGGGGTGACGCGGGTGGTGCGGACTCCACGCTGGCCGAAGGGGATCGGATCGTGTCCGTGTGCGCCACCTCCTTCCTGGGCAGACGTGTTTGGTACTGGCCGCATGTGGCCAACGCGTGGACAGATCGGTATGCGACCGTTTTCGGGTCGTATGGGTTCTGTGTTGGTTCCTGGGGGTTGGGATGCCTCCTGGTGTTGTTTGGTACCTCTCATCCTTTCTTCTCCAAGGATGCCCTTCCTCTCCCCGTCCCACCAGTCCCCATCGCGGCCTGTGGACAACCCTCCCGGGGCGCGGGTGCCCCGTCCGGGGGGAGAGGACGGCGGGCGGGGTGTCGCGCCGGTCACGTACGGGATTGGACCCGCGCCACGCGGGAACGAAACAGGAAGGCTTCGCGTCATATCTTGAGAAGCCACGTCCTCACCGAGGAGACCGAACGATGCGTAAGGCAAACCGCGCCGCGGCGGGAGCCGCCGCCTGGCAGGTCGTCCGCAACACCGACAGCGACATGTCCGTCTGGCAGCGAGCCGGAGCCGTCCCGCGGATGATCGGCGCCAAGGTGCGCGGACGCTACCCCGGGCTGGGCAGCGGCAAGCTGCTCGGAATGCTCGCGCTGGTGGCCTACATCCTCTCGCCCGTCGACTTCGTCCCCGAACTGTTCGTTCCGTTGCTCGGACTGGCCGACGACGTCGCCATCGCCGTGTGGCTGACCACCATGGCGCTCGGCGAGAGCGAGCGTTTCGTGCTCTGGGAGCGCCAGAACGAGGCGCAGCAGGCCTTCCAGGAGGCCAACCGGTCCGACGGGTACGGGAACGGCGTGCACAACGGTCATGCGGGACCGGAGCAGGGGCACGGCGTCCCCGGCCAGCACTCCTCCACCGACGACGCGCGCCGCTGACCGGGCCGCCCCTCACCTGAGCCGCCTCCGAGCTGAGTCGTCATCCGGTTCGGGGCACCTGTCCTGGACCGCCTGACCTGGGCCGCCGCTGGCCGGTCCCGCCTCTCAGCCGCGTCGCCGCCGTCCGGTGGCAGCCCGGAACCGCACACGGGCCCCGCGCGCACCGCGCGGGGCCCGTGGCGTCGGGTCCGGTCGAGCCGTGGGGCGTCGGGGGTCACGCCGCCGAGCGCGCGGCCGGATCACGCTTCCGCTACCAGCTGGACTTGGTCACCCCGGGCAGCTCGCCGCGGTGGGCCATCTCCCGGAACCGGATCCGCGAGAGCCCGAACCTGCGCAGGTGCCCTCGCGGCCGCCCGTCCACGGCGTCGCGGTTGCGCAGCCGGGTGGCGCTGGCGTCGCGCGGCTGCCGGTTCAGCTCGGCCACCGCCGCCGCACGCTCCTCCCCACCGGTGTGCGGGCTGCGGATGATCCGCTTGAGTTCGGCCCTGCGCTCGGCGTAGCGGGCCACCACGCGCCTGCGCTGCTGGTCGCGGGCGATCTTGCTCTTCTTGGCCATCAGACCCTCCCGCCGCGGGCACGGATCTGGGCGACCACCCGTTCGATGCCGCGGGCGTCGATCACCTTCATGCCCTTGGTGCTCACGCGCAGCCTCACGTAACGCCCCTCACCGGGCAGCCAGTACCTCTTCGTCTGGATGTTGGGGTCGAACCGGCGCTTGGTGCGCCGGTGGGAATGCGAGACCGAGTTTCCGAAGGCCGGAGCCTTCCCGGTCACCTGACAGACACGGGACACGGCGGTCCCTCCTCTCGTGCGCGGTCCGGAGCCTCCGGACCGTTCGGGCTCCCCGGTGTCCGGGGCCCTCCCGTTCATGGCGTTCTCCCTCTACAGGGCGTCGGCGAAGGGGTCGGACCGCAGCGGCCGTCCGGCCTCGTCCTCGGTCATCAGGCACGAGTCCAGCAGGGACACCAGGCGCTGGACGTCCAGGTCCACACCCGTGAACGCCAGGTGCTGGCGGCGGTCGCCCAGCACCGGGTCCCAGTCCAGGAGCGCGGAGACCCGGCGGGTCTCGGAGACCATCTCCACCGCAGCCTCGGGCAGCGCGCCCAGCCAGGGGCCGCCGCTCTCCAGCAACAGGGCGTCGTTGTAGGCGTCCCACACCAGCAGGGTGTCCGGGCGGCTGGCCAGCCAGATCCGGCCCCGGCCGCGCAGGCCCGCGGACACGATCCGCTCCAACGCCTCGTGCAGCCGCACGGGGTGCAGGGGGCGTGTGCGGGTCCAGGTCACCGTGCTCACCCGTCCGTCCGCGCGGTCGGCGTAGTGCGCCCAGGCCGGGTTGAGCCGGTGCGCGGCCGCCTCGGGGTCGAACCGGCCGTGCGTCAGGTCCGCCAACCCGCCGCCCGCGGGAACGACCACGGCGGCCGGGTTGAGGTGCTCCACCAGCGCGCGTGCCTCGTCGAGGTGGCGGGTCCCGTGCACGGCGACCGCCGTCGGGTACTCGACCTGGTGGGCGAGCACCTCGGCGACCGTGCGCTCGTCCTCCACCGCGATGTCCAGGCCCCGGTCGCGCAGGTCGTCGTGCCCGGACAGGTCCGGCAGCAGGCGGTCGGCGTCCACCGCCCCGACGACCGCGGCCAGCCGCAGCTCCTCCCGGGCCGCGACGACCTCGGCGACCTGCCGGGGTTCGACCCCGTCCCAGGTCTCCACCACGCACAGGGTGTGCTCACCCCGCTCGGCCAGCCGCAGCAACGCGGGCACGAGGTCCTCGCGCAGCGTGCAGGACGCGCACAGGTGGTCCAGGTGAACACGGCTGTGGTCCACGGGACCCCAGCGGTCACGGGTGACGCGGTGGACGATCCCCGCGGAGATCCCGTCGAGGTCGTGGTGCACGGCCACGGACCCCGGGACCTCCGCCAGCAGGTCGTCCACGCTCCGTCCGCGCGCGTGGCGGTGCAGGCCGCAGACCACGGCCACGCGCATGGGGGTTGTCGGCTCCATCGGGGGACACCCTCCTTTCCAGGAAAACGATAATCATTATCGTATAGCACGCCGCGGCGTCCCGGGAGAAAAACCGGTTGCCGTTATCACGATGGACGTAGTACTTTGTTTGAAGTGGTTGGAAGCGATCCCCTGGAGGCACCGTGAACATCGATCTCGTCGGCTTGGCCGTGCTCTGCGACGACCCGCGCGCGAGCGCCGCGTGGTTCGCCGAGCACTTCGGCTTCGGCATCAACATCGACCTCGGCTGGTACCTCAACACCCAGCACGAGGACCACCCCAAGCTGTCGATCGACTTCGTGCTGCGCGACCATCCGTCCACGCACGAGGTTCTGCGCTCGGGGCGGGCGGAGTCGCTGGTCGCCTTCCTGGTGTCGGACGTGGACGCCGAGGAGAAGCGGCTGCGGGAGGCGGGGGTGGAGGTGATCATGCCGCTGGTCAGCGAGCCCTGGGGGCAGCGCCGCTTCCAGGTCTCGGGCCCGGAGGGCCTCTACGTCGAGATCCTCCAGATGGTCGCCCCCGACCCGCAGTGGATGAAGGACAACGGTCTCGCCGAGGAGTGACGCTGGGGGCGGCCGGGGGCGGCCGGGCGGGCCCGGAGGGTGCGGTGGCCCGGCCGCGTCGGAGGAAGTACGGGGGAGGCCGCCCCGCACGACGCCGGCCGGGGTGGAAGGGACTCCGCCCCGGCCAGCGTCGCTCGCGCTCCGGAGGGTCGTGCCCTCCGGCGGGCTCAGAAGTGCTCGGCGAGCGGGCCCAGCACCGGGAGCCACTCCCTGACGTCCACCTCGGAGACCAGGCTCTGGAGGCGGAAGGGGTCCTTCTCGGTCAGGGCGAGGGCCTCCTCACGGGAGTCGGCGCGGAAGAGCAGGAGGGCGCCGGGGGCGTCCTCGGCGCCGAAGGGGCCCGAGCACAGGTTGACGCCCTGCTCGGAGAGCCCGCCCAGGTACTCGCGGTGCGCGGGGCGGTGCTCGTCGCGCGCGGCGGCGCTGTCGGGGGCGTAGACGTAGGTGATGGCGAAGACCGCCATGGTGTTCCTCCCGTGGTGCGTGGTGCTGCGGCCGGTGCCGCGATGGGCGTCACTGTGCCACAGGCGCAGGTGGGAGGGCGCGACCGGGTCGGGCGCCTCCTCGCGCCGCAGGGGGCCCCCGGACTGCCCGAGGGGCCCCTTGCGGTTCGGGGAGGGCTCAGGGACCCTCGGTGACGCGGGACAGGGCGTAGGCCCACACGCCCTGGACGGTGACCACTCCCAGCCAGACCGCCGCCGCGAGCACGGCCACGGTCACCGCGCCCGCGAGCGCGTACGTCACCACGGCCACAGTCCGGCGCGTGCTCCGGTGCCCGGCTCCCCGGTAGGTCATCGGGTCTCCTCCGCGTACTCGGGGTGGTCCGGCTCCGTCCGCCTCGGCCGCGCGTGCCGGGGGCCGTAGTCCGGAATCCGAAGCCCCTCCGATGCCCCGGGGTCCCCCGACAGCCCTGGTGTCACAGGCGACTCTGCCGCCTCTGGCTCGTCCACGGCCTCCGTCGCCTCCGACGGGCCTGTTTCACCGGGTGCCTCGGGTTCCTCCGGGGGCGCGGCGAGCATCGCGGTGAACGCGTCGTGCTCCCCGGCCAGCGTCCACCGCAGCAGGGCGCCCAGGCTGGGGTCGGCCCGGCCCTCCCCGTCGGTGACGGCTGAGGTCAGGAACACCCGCGCCTCCCCGAAGTCGGCCTCGGCGTCCCGCAGCAGGTTCCCCAGCCCCAGGGTCCGCTCCGCCCACACGCGCGCGTCGGACTCCCCTGGCGCGATGGCCGTGCCCCGCACCAGGTCGCCGCGAGTGACCACCACGGCGAGGCGGGCCTGGCGCAACCCCCGCCCGCCCCGGCGCCGGGCCAGCATCCGGTACTGGCGCCGGATCTCGTCGCGCACCGCCCCGTAGGCCAGTTCCGGATCGCGGGTGTGCGACCGGTCCCCGGCCAACCGGGCCCTCTCCCGCGAGGTCAGTGAACGCCACACCGACTCGATCCCCAGCGGGTCCACCGCGAGCACGAACGTCGTCGCCCGGCCCAGGTAGGCCAGCTCCTCGACGGTCGCCGACCGGTTGAACCGCTCGCCCGCCGCGTCGAACAGCTGCATGAGCAGGGTTCTGCCGCCCGCACCCACCCGCACCGTCAGCCCCCGCACCTCGCGGCCCGGGGGAGTGGGCGCGGTCCGGGACCCGGCCGCGAGCACCCGCTCACCGTCCCGCAGCCGTCGCACCGTCTCCTCGCCCACCGGCTCCACGTACGCCTCCGGCACCCGGCGCGCGGCCTGCGCCAGCGCCAGGTTCATCCCGGTCACCAGCCGCGTCTTTCCCGCGCCCGTGCCCCCGAACAGCGGCAACACGAACTCCCTCGCCTCGCCCGGGCGGTGCTCCAGGCCCCGGTCGCAGTGCGGACACCGCGCCTCCAGGTCGGCCGAGCCCAGCAGGAGCAGCGTGGGCAGACGCGCTCCGCACAGGCACTCCCGGCGCCACAGCCCCTGCCCGCCGGGACGGATGGCGCCGTGCCGCCGACCGCAGCGCGCGCACAGGTACGCCGGGTAGCCCAGCCGCAGGAAGCACCCCGGGCACACCATGCGGATCCGGCGCACCAGCAGCAGCCCCGAGTCCGCGAGTCGCAGCGCGCCGACGGCGGTCCACGCCGCGGCCAGGTAGAGGCCCACCACCAGGGCGTGGACCAGGAACTGCGGCAGTAGGAACACGCTCCACGGCGCCGCGACGCCCCAGCTGTGCCCCACCACCGCGCGCAGGTCCCACCAGGCCGGACCGCCGTGGTAGGCGCGGTGCGCGGGGTCGTCCCGGGTTCCCGGCAACGGCTCGTCCGGGTGGTCGCCCGCCCACATCACCTCGCGCACGCGGCGCAGGTAGGAGGCCACCAGCACGCACCACCCGATGAGAAGGACCGTGCCTCCCCCGAGCACCACGGCGCTCACCAGTCCCGCGAGCAGCCACCACCGCAGCAGGTAGACGACCACCAGGCCGACGCCCGCGCCGACGGCGACCAGGAGCGCCGCCCCGATCTGCGCGCCGCCGTCGTCGCGCCGCGACCGCGCCGCCCGCCTCGTGGCCGTCGCACGCCCGGTGTCCGCGACCCGTCCCGTGTGCGCACCTCGCGACCGCGCCCCTCGCGACCGCGCCGCCCGCTCCGCGCCCGCCGCCCCGCTCATGACCGCCGCTCGCCCGACCGCGAGCCCAGCCCGAGGAACCCGCGCCTGCGCGGTTCGCGCGAGCGCTGCGCCCACTCGTCGAAACCGGCCGCCGACTCGCGCGGCAGCTGCCTGCGCATCCTCGCCAGGTGGCGCCGCCGCCACCCGCCCACGGCGGGCGCGAGCACCGACGCGTCCAGGCGCCCGGCCCGCCCGTGCCCGGCCAGGATCCGGTGCCTCGTCGCCCGGTACACCAGGGCGGCCGTGGCCGTGTCCGGGCGGTCGTCGGCCAGCCGGGCCGACACCGCCTCGCCGTAGGCCTCGAACACCTCCGCCGGGCAGTCCCGCAGGGCCTCGGCCAGCAGCGAGCACTGACACCACCCCAGCAGCACGCGCACCACCAGCCGCCAGGCCACCTCCTCCACCGCCGGATGGGTTCCCCGGACGGCCGCGTACACGGCGGCGAGCCGGTCGTGCGCCCGGTCCTCACCGGCCGCGCGCAGCGCGACCAGGGACGGGCGGACCTCCGACCACTCCATGACGACCTGTCGGCCGGACTCGGGAAGCCGGGCGCGCAGCCAGTGCCGGGACACCTCGTCCACCAGCTCCCGCCACGTCCGCTCCTGGCCCGCCTCGGGCGGCGCCGTCATCGCCCCGGCCACCCAGCCGCCCACCCCCGGCGCGACCAGGACACCGGGCCGCAGCACGCGCAGGACCAGCAGGGCGGCCCGCGGACCGGGACCGGGGCCCCACACGTCGGTGAGCAGGTCCTCGTCCAGGTCGTGCGCGGCGAGCCCGGCGGCACCGACCGCCCGGCCCTCCCGGCGCACGGACACCAGGTACGACAGCAGCCCCGGAAGATCGTTCCGGTTGTCGGTGGCCAGCAGCCGCAGCTCGCGCAGCAGGGAGCTGGACCCGTCGCGGTCGTCGGCGAACAGGGCGCCCACCGGTCCGGCCGCGAGGGCCGACAGCTGTTCGCGGGGCAGCGCGGCCAGGTGTGCGGCCGCGCCCCGGCGCACCCCGGGGTGGGCGGCGACCAGGGCGCGCGCCTCCGGGGCGGGCAGGTGTGAGGCGGCCAGCAGCGGGGCGAGCACCCCGTCGCCGTACCGCTCCAGGCTCTCCTCGGGGGGCAGCAGATCACTGGCCCGGGCCCAGCGCAGCAGCACCACCGCCCGGTCGGGGGCGAGTTCGCCGCACTCGCCGTCCAGCAGGGCGGCGACCCGTTCCCGGGCCGTTTCACGCACCGACTCCGTGCGCATCGGCGCCACCGCGGGGGCACCCCCGCCCGCGGCGATGTCGTCCAGGGAGCGGCGGACCATCACGCGTTCGAGCCGCTCGGTGGTGCCGTCCGCACCGCCCAGCCGGTGCGCCACCCGCTGCAACCCGGCCAGGTCGGCCGGGTCCAGGGTTCCCGACGACGGCCCCGTGAGCAGACCCGTGGCGGAGGGCGGGCCGTGCCGGTCCACTCCGGACGATCCGTCCCGGTGGCCCCCGCGCACTCCGCCGCGGCCTCCTCCGGCTGTCCCGCCCCGCTCCCCGCCGGACGGCCCGGCAGCACCGGCGTCGAGCGCCGTGACCGCTCCGCGGGCTCCCCCGTCGAAGACCCCGTCCGCTCCGCCGGACGCGGTGACCGCCGCGCGCACTCCGGTGCCGGACGGTCTGCCCGCACCGCCGCCGAACGCCCGGTCCAGCACGCCGCCGACCGACCCGCGTGGAGCCCCGCCCGAGGACCGCCCGGACCTCGCTCCCACGGCGCCCACCAGGTTCCCGTCCGGCCTCCGGCCGCTGACCCCCACCTCGGCGCGGGCCTCCCCCGACGCCGCGGCGTCGGCGTCCAGGATCCGGTGGACCAGCGCCGCCGCGTCCTCGGGGGCCAGCCACTCCACCGCCTCCGACAGCCACTCGCGCACCTCCCGCAGGTCCTCGCGCGCGGGAGCGTCCTCGTCCAGCAGCGACGCCGCGGCCAGTACCGGGAGCCAGTCCGCCAGCGCGCCCTCGCGGCCCGAGGCGTACGGCCGCGCCCTGCGCCACAGCACCGCCGCCCGGCGCGTGCCCAGCCGGACCAGGCGGTCGGCGACGGCCCGCGCACGGGGGTCGGGTTCGGGGAGCGCGTCCGGCGGGTCCTCCTCCGGGTCGTACACCGTGAACCGGTTCCGCCACAGCGCGGTGTCGGAGCCGGGCGCGACGCCGACGACCTGCACGAGCGCCTCGTCGGGGTCGCCGCAGTAGGTCGCGAACGACAGCAGCCGCGCCCGCCGCGGCGGCAGCAGGTGGCTCAGGGCCGCCACCCAGTGCGCCACGGACGGACTGTCGGCCACCAGCACCAGCGGGCGGGAGTCGTCCACGGCGTCGTCGGCGGCGAGCAGCAGCCGCGTCACCACCTCCGCCGAGCGGCCCCGCACCCACGCGTCGGTGCGGCGGCGGTCCAGCGGGCCGGGGCCGATCTCCAGTTCGGACAACTCCGACAGCTCGGACAGGCCGGGGTCGCCGACCGGTTCCTCCGCCCAGAAGTCGGCCTCCCACAGCTCCGCGGGCAGCGGACCGGAGCCCTCCGGACCCGTGGCCACCAGGCTGTGCGCGAAGTAGTTGCCCGGCCTCCCGGACGGGTCGTCGCCGCTGGAGACCACACGGCTCAGCACCGGCACCCCGCCCACGTCGGGGGAGTAGCACAGGTTGACCGGATGCTCGTCGACGCGTTCGCGGGACCGCGGCGGCTCGTACACGGTGAACCGCTCGACCTCCCTGAGCACCCGGGGGTCCACCCCGGGGGTCGCCGCGTTGAACTGGTACCCGGCGTAACCGGACAGGCCGTGCTCGCACGAGGTGTAGTACAGCTGCGCGAAGCCCATCGGCGCACCCCTTCGGTCTGGTCGTCGCGGGGGGTCTGGCTCTGGGTCGGTGGTGGTTCGGAAGGGACCTGGCGACCGCGGCCCGGCGGACCCGCCGGGCCGGGCTCAGGACCAGGACGCCTCGCGCGAGGGGATGACCCCGAACTCGCTGAGCATCCACAGGAACGGGTCGGCGACCCGGTAGGGGCGCACCCCGCCGCGCACCCGGTTGCCCGCGTCGGGGACGCCGCCCAGGGCCGACACCCCGAAGTAGCGGGCGTTGCGGTAGTGGTTGCGCACGTGGCCGTCCACCCCGCCGCCGTCCCACCGGTGCAGCAGCTGCTGGATCTGGGCGTGCACGTCCTGGCTGTCGGACCCGTCGAAGAACGGTGCGGTGGGCTGCGGCCGGTGCAGCGGCGACCCCTCGTCCAGTTCGCCGTGCAGCGCGTCGATCTTGGTCAGGCACACCGCCATGGGCACCTGGATCAGCCTGTTGACGGCTCCGGGGCGGCTCATCAGCAGGTCGGTGACGCGTCCCAGCATGTCCAGCGGGCGGCTCTCCGCCCTGTCCGGGGCGGGCGGTCGCCTGCCCGCCGGGGCCAGCTGCCGGGTGCCCTCCATCCGGAGCGGGTCCAGCAGGAGGATGATCCCGTCGGCGCTGTTGAGGTAGCGCAGGTTCGTCTCCACGCTCGCCCCGGAAGTCAGGTCCTCCCCGGCGGTGTCGAAGAACGACAGCAGCGTGTGCTGCGGCCGTCTGCCGCCCAGGCCCCGGCGTTGGGTGGTGAACCGGAACACCAGCGGTTCGCGGGTGACCCCGGTACGCCGGGTGGCGCCGAGCAGCCGCGCCTCCTCGTAGAGCGGGGTCTCGTAGTCGGTGTGGAACCGGTGCCGGGTCTGGTCGTCCGAACCGCCCACCGACGCGTTGAACCGGGAGCCCACGCGGTTCATCAGCTCGTGGATGAGCACCGTCATGAACACCGTCTTGCCCGCGTCGCGCGCCCCGACCAGGGCGATCATCCGGCTGCGGATCCGTCCGAAGTTCACGGGTAGCTGGGCGTGGCAGGTGGCGCACACCTGTCTGCCGGTGGTCGACGCGCACTCCGGGCACACCGCCCGGGCGCCGCGCCCGTCGGCCTCGAAGACCGGCGGCAGCCGTTCGCGCCGCCCCNGGATCGCGGCGTCCTCCACCGGCGCGCACACCCGTCCGTCCGGTCCCGGGCGCCCGGTGCACCGGAAGCGGATGCGGCGCTCGGCGAACCGCGAGTAGCAGTAGGGGCACACCAGGAGGCGGCCCTCCACGGGGATCAGCGAGCGCACGGCGTCCAGGCTCCTCAGCACCTCAGCTCCCTCACCGGGGGCTGGCGCAGCCGCACTCCCCGCCCGTCGTCGTCCGCTGGGAAGCACATCAGCCAACCCTGTCCCGTGCCCCGCGGGGGCCGCACGCGCACCGAGACCCACTCGCCCGCCGACAGGTACTGGGCGGGCAGGACCGCCAGCACCGTCCCCTGGTCGGCGGTGTGCGGCTGGACCGGGCCGTCGGCGTACACCACGACCACCTCGGGCATGGTGCAGTCCTCCTCCGCGACCAGGTGGACCACCCGGTCCCGGCGCAGCAGGCCCGCCGACTCCACGCGGTAGTCGAGCACCGCCCGGCCGGGCACGGTGACGCTCGCGGCGGAGCTCACCGCCTCTCCGCCCTCGAACGGGACGACGGCGCGCACGTCCACCCGCACCGACTCGGGGCCCATCAGCGTCTCGAAGCCCCCGTCGGAGGAGTACTGGCGGCGGGTGCAGCGCAGTTCGCCGCCGGTCCAGGTCTCCGTGCCGCGTTCCTCGGGGCGCCAGGAGATGATCGCCGCGCAGGCGTCCTCGGGCCAGGTCCACCCGAGTCGGACCGAGGTGTCGAACCGCTCCGCGCGCAGTCCCTCGACGGGTGGGGCCGCGGTCACCCGCACGGAGACGCCCACGACCGCCTGGTCGCCCGCCACCGTCACCGCCAGGATGTGGTTGGTCCCCGACTCCAGGGTGAACGCCACCCGCTCCCGTTCCTCCTGTGGGGCCTGTGCCTGGTGTGCACCCTGTTCCTCGACTGCGGTCATGCGGTTCCCGGGTATCGCCGTGGTGGCCGTCCCGCGGTTCCACGGGGCCGCTCCGGTCGCTGCCGCCCCGGGGCCGCCCTGGACACCAGTGGCCGCCGCTGTCCCACGGTGCCAGGGCGGTGCCCCGGACGTTGTCGCTCCAGGAGCCCCGGAGGCACCGGGAGTCGCTGGCGTTCGCGGGTTTCTGGCCGCTACCGCCCCATGGTTCCCGGGGGCACCAGCAGGCGCTGCCGTCCCAGGGCTCCTGGTCGCTCCTGCTGCGGGGTTCTCCGACGCGCCGTCGGGCGCCGCGGTCCCAGGGGCGTTGTGCGCCGCGCCGTTGGGCGCTGT
This sequence comes from Nocardiopsis synnemataformans DSM 44143, assembly GCA_000340945.1. Taxonomy (GTDB): domain Bacteria; phylum Actinomycetota; class Actinomycetes; order Streptosporangiales; family Streptosporangiaceae; genus Nocardiopsis; species Nocardiopsis synnemataformans. The sequence continues at coordinate 69,415 of ANAW01000118.1, forward strand.
CACGCCGGAGATTCCGGGAACGCCAGTGGCCGCCGTTGTTCCGGGGGCGCCAGTGGTCGCCGCTGTCCTGGGGACACCAGTGGCAGCGGCTGTTCCGGCGGTGCCAGTGGTCGCCGCTGCCCCTGGACTTCTGGTCGCTCCTGCTCCGGGGATTCCTTGCCCACCGGCGGCTGTTTCCGCTCCAGGAACCCCGGAGGCAGCAGGAGGCGCGGGCGTTCCGGGGTTTCCGGGTACCCGGGCGGAGGTTGACGCCCCGCGACCCCCGGGCGCCCCAGCGGTCCCGGCCTTCTCGCGTTCTCCGTGCGTGCCGCCGGGTGCCCCCGGGCCTTCGGCCATGCGGTCGTCGGGTGCCCCGGGACCTCCCGGTCCCTCGTGTCTGGAGTGCGTGGCCGCGCCGCCGTGCCCGGTTCCGCGGGCCGCCGCGTCCGTGAGCAGGCCCGTGGCGGCGGAGCCCTCGGCGCGGTCGTGGAGGGCGACGCCCTGCGGGGGCACCACCGGTCCGCTGCCCGGCCCGCCCCCCGGCCGGTCGCCAGCGGCGGTGCGGTGCGACGGCGGGTTCGCCGTGCGGGCCTCGCCGTCATGGGGATCGGCGCCGGTCCGCCCGGCGGAGCTGAGCACGCGGGCTCCCTCGCCCTCCCCGCCCGCGGGCGGGGACGGCAGCACCACGCGCGGCAGGTCGGCGCCGTCGGCCGCGGGCACCGCCTGGGCGTTCACGGAGCGCCTGCGCTCGTCGCGGACGTTTGCTCCGGTCCGCGCGGGAGCACCGGGAGGACCGGGAGTACCGGGGGCACTGTTCCCCTCGCCGGTGGCCGCCGGTGCCGGGGACTCCGCTGCGGGGGAGAGCCTGGCGTGCCTTCCGACGCTGCGGGTACGGTCCCCGGGTCTCTCGGCGGGGTCGGGAGCACGGTCTCCTTCGGCGCCTCCGGGGTCCGCGGAGCCGCTGGAGGGCGCGTGCGGGGCGCGGGTGTCCTGACCGGGGACGGCGCGGGTCCGCCCCGAGGTCCGCTCACCGGGAGCCAGGATTCGTACTCCCTCCCCCTCCTCGTCAGCGAAGCCCCTGTACTGGGGCTCCGCGCCGTGGTCGGCTTCCCGTGTCTCGGCCGGATTCCTCTCACCCGGTCCGAGGACGCGGATGCCCTCGGCCTCCCCGTGTCCGCCCTCCTCGGAGGGCACGGCGTGCGGGTGGCCCGTGTCCTGGAACGCGCCCTCGTGGGCACGGGCCCCGCCCTCCTCGGGGGGCCCGGCGTGCGTGCGGCCGGTGTCGTGGAAGGCGTCCTCGCGGGGGCGGACACCGGTCTCCTCGGACATCGCGGCGCCGGTGCGTGGCGCGTGCGGACCGTGCGCGTCACAGGGAGGGGTGTTGGCGCGGGTGTGGCCCGTGGTCCTCTCCCCGGGCCCGAGCACGCGCACGCCCTCCCTCTCCTCGCTGGGCAGCCCCGCGCGGGCGAGGTCCGCGTGGCCGTTCGCCGACCCCGGCAGCGGCCCCGTGGCGCGGCCCGCCCCTGCGCGGACGCCCGTTCCGTTCCTCCTGTCGGCCCCCCGGCCCTCGGGGAACCCCTCGTCGTCGGCCACCGGGGTCTGGGCCACCTCACGTCCGTAGGACTCCAGGTCGTCGGGGCCGACCACTGTGCCGAGGGGCCACTCGGGCGGCTCCTCCCCGACCCGCAGCACGACCTTCCCCCTGGACGGCCGTGTCCACGAGGCCCGGAAGTCCGCGCCGCCGTCCGGCACCACGGACAGGTCCCGCACCGCTTCCGGGCACGGCCCCGGGCTGGCCCGGCGGACGAGCCCCGCCGACCCCCGGGCGTGCCCGTTCGAGGTCACGTAGACCGCACGGATCCGGTAGTGGTACTCCACGTCCATCTCGACGTCGGTGTCGCAGAACCCCGACCCGTCCGTCTCCACGCGCACGCCGTCGCCCGCGCCGCGCGGCGGCGCTCCCACACCGCGCAGCACCTCCACGCGCACCGCCTCCGCCGGGGCCTGCCAGGAACCGGACACCGACCGCTCCCCGGCGCGCACCCGCAGCGAGGAGACCTCCGGCGCGATCATCACCGGCGCGGACGACGCCTCCTCCGACACCCCGACGCCGTCGCGCACCGCCACCACCGCGTAGCGCGCCTCCGCTCCCACGGGGGCGCCGGTGTCGGTGACCTCGCTTCCCGGCAGCTCGCCCACCAGCGTCTCGCGGGCACTTCCGTCCCGCCCGGTGCGCCGCGTCACCCGGTAGGTGACCGACCCGGCCGGAGTGGGGCTGGGCTGCCAGGAGACCACCACGCTCCGGCCGTCGACCCGGGCCTCCACACCGCGCGGCGGCAGCGCCGCCACCTCCCCGAGCCGGGCGGTGAGCGCCTCGTCGTCGGCGGCCGCGTCCGCCGCCGCGGCCAGGGCCCGGGCGGCCTCCTCGCGGTCGCCCGCGCGCAGCGCCCGTTCCGCCCGCGCGGTCAGCTCCTCCACCTGGTGCATCCGCGCGCGCAGGCGCTCGTGCAGGTCGTGGTCCTCGGGCAGGTCCTCGGCCGCCTCCTGCGCCTCGCGCAGCCGGTTGTCCGCGAGCAGGTCGTGCACGTCGCGCTCCGCCCGGGCGGGCGCGTCCGCGCCGGAGGCGGACTGTCGCACGGCCGCGGCCAGCAGCAGCGCCTCCTCCTCGGCCAGGCCCCGGCGGACCCAGTGCCGGACCAGGCCGGGCTCGGCCAGGGACTCCGGGCGCTCGCGCAGGTCGCCGACGATCTCCCCCAGCACGAGGGCGTCGGCCCGGTCGCCCTCGGCGCGCAGGATCTCCAGCACGTTCTCGGCCGCCGTCCTGCCCTCGGACTCCGGTTCCAGCCGCACGCGCTGGACCGCCTCGTCCAGGGCGGCCTTGTCCAGGGCGGTGCCGTCGTGGAGCCGGAAACCCTCCAGCACGGTGAACCCCTCGGCCAGGCGCCGCTCGCCGAAGACCTCCATGGGGGAGAAGGGCACTCCCCGGGCGCGCAGGTGCTCGCGCAGGGCGTGCAGGGTGTGCTCGGGCGGGGCGTCGTCCAGTTCGGGAAGCCGGTCCACGACGCGCACGCCGTGGTCGAGCAGGACGCGCTCGGCGTCGGCCTCGGTGACGCCCACCGGCGCGATCATCGACCGGAGGGTCTCGCGGTCCAGGAGGGTGGTGGTCAGGCCCTCGGCGACCTCGGCCCACGCGTCCAGGACCCGACGCGCCTTGTCGGCGCGGACCTGCCGGAAGTGGGCGTGTGTGAGCGCGCCCTCGCTCTCCAGCCGCTCGTGCTCGGCGACGAGGTCGACCAGCACCTCCTTCAGGGAGCGGCGGCTGCTCTGGAGCGCGCGCCAGTAGTCGCACACCTCGTTGACGTGCTCGGTGAACGCGGCCGGGTCGGCGCACAGCCGCAGCTCCAGGCGGGGTTCGACACCGTAGCGCGTGAACAGGTCCGCGGGCAGCCCGTGGGCGCGCGCGGCCACCAGCACCTCGTCCTCGTAGCGTGTGCGTTCCTGTGCGTCCCAGGGCATCGTGCGATCCCGCTCCCCTCGTGTGGTCGTGGTCGTACGGTCCGGCGAGGGGGGTGGGTGGCGGGCTCCGGAGGCGGCGCCGGTCAGTTCACGCGGCTCCTCTGGGGCCGGAGGCGGTGATCGCTCCCGCCCCGCCGGTCCCGGTCGCTTCGTGTCCCTGCATCGGCTCCGCCTTTCACGGCCGGGGATTCCCGTGTTTCCCCTGTGCGGCCGTTTCGGGTCACGAGCATACCCCTCATGCGTGCGTTGACGGGGAGAACACGGGCCTTTTGGCTCGCGCGTGTCCGTGGGCGGTTTCCACCTCCGGAGAACCGGTTTGAACTGCGCATATTACGACATTGATAAAGAAAGACACCCCTTTCCTCGTGTCATGAGAAAAGGGGTGTCGTGTGCGGGGAAAGGCGTCATGGCGGGATATCATGCGCCGCTGCGTGCTCTTCCCGTGTTCCCCGCCCGGGATGCGCCGCCAACGGCCTCAGGACTCCAGAGCCTCGTCCATCCGCGCGGCCAGGTCATCGGTGAGCAGGTCGATATAGGTGCTGGTGATGTGTCCGGAGTCGCGGTAGACCATCACGTTGCCGATCACCGCCGGGCACCCGCCGTCGACGCAGAACCGGTCGGTGAGGTCGACCCAGTTGACCTCGCCCCCAGACTCCCGGGCCGCGATCTCCTGCGGGTCGGCTTCCTGGAGCGCGTCCTCCTCGGACCGCTCGCACGGCGACGGGTCGTCGAGGTTGGCCGCCACGCACTCCACCACGTCCCGGCGGGCGCGCGGGGTGTCGCGCAGCGCGACGATCTCGCCGCTGACCTGTGCCACCTCCTCCCACAGCCGTCCCATGCCCTCGGCCACCACGGCCAGGTCCTCCTCCGGGGTGGTCTCCTCGGCCGGGTCGCTGGCGGTGGAGGAGCTGGTGAACACCAGGTCCGGCCGCAGCTCCTCCAGTTCGCCGATCACCGCGCGGTTCCAGTCACTGCACGCCGTGTACGGGCCGCCGTCGGGGCCCTTCATCACCGTGTCGGTGAAGGCGCACGAGGACTTGGTGTAGAGGTGCAGCCGCCAGCCCCGCTCCTCGGCCATCCCCTCCAGCGCGGTGACCCACTGGGCGCTGTGCGAGTCCCCGAGCACCGCCACGTCCTGGGTGGCGTCCTCGGGACCGTACACGCACGGGTCGGAGGGGTCGGTCTCGGAGTGCGTGGCCTGGCAGTCGTCGTCGTACAGCGTGGGCACGTCGTCCTCCGCGTTGACGGGGGAGGGGTAGAGCGGCCCCGCGTCAGCGGTCTGGCCGAGGGCGGCGGGACCGGTGTGCACCGCGGGGTCGAAGGTCACCGACCGCTCCTGGTCGGCCCGCACGTACACCGCGCCGCTCACCGCGGCCACCGTCACCACGCCCGCCGTGGCCACGGCCAGGGCGGAGCGGCCGCGGCGGACCAGGCCCCGGTCGCGCACGGGGTCCTCCACCCACACCTTGGTCGCCCACGCCAGCAGCACGGACACGGCCGCGACCGCCAGGGCCTCCACCGCACCGAGGCTCTCCTGACCGAGGAGCACCAGCGCGAAGACGATCAGCGGCCAGTGCCACAGGTACAGCGAGTACGACACGTCACCGATCCACCGGGCGGGCGCGGTGCTCAGCAGCCGGGACGCCGACAGCCTCGCGGGGGAGTCCTCGGCCGCGATCACCGCCGCGCTGCCCAGGACCGGCAGGATCGCCGCCCAGCCGGGGAAGGGCGTGGCGTCGTCGTAGGCCACCGCGGAACCGATGATGGCGGCCAGACCGAGCCAGCCCAGGGGAGCGCGCCAGCGCTCGGGCAGGCTGCCGTGCGCCAGCCCGACCGCGAGCAGGCCGCCGACGGCCAGCTCCCAGGCGCGGGTCGTCGGCAGGAAGTACGCCGAGGCCGCCTCCTGCGAGGTCAGCAGCACCGAGCAGGCCAGGGACAGCACCAGCACCGCGCCGAGCAGGACGGTGAGGGTCCCGGCGGTGGCCCGCCAGCGGCGCCGGGCCAGGGCCCACACCACGAACAGGAGCGGCCACACCAGGTAGAACTGCTCCTCCACCGACAGCGACCAGAAGTGCTGGACGGGGCTGGGCGGGTCGTCCGCGGCCAGGTAGTCCACCGCCTGCTGGGCCAGGTAGAGGTTCTCCACGTAGGCGGCCGAGGCCACCAGCTGCCAGGCGGTGTCGACCAGGCGGGTGACGGGCAGGAGGAAGAGCGCGACCGCGCCGGTGACCAGGAGCACCGTCGTCGCGGCGGGCAGGAGGCGCCGGATGCGGCGCACGTAGAAGCCGCCGATCGACACCCTGCCGTGCTCGGTGGCCTCGCGGTACAGCAGTGACGTGATGAGGAAGCCGGAGATCACGAAGAACGCGTCGACGCCGACGTAACCGCCCGGTAGCAGGGCGGGGTTGAGGTGGTAGACGAGGACCAGGAGGACGGCGACGGCGCGCAGACCCTGGACCTCGGGCCGGAAACGGCGTCCGGTCCGGGCGGGTGCTGAGAACATGGGCTGGCTCCGAGAGCGGGCTCGGCGACGAGGGTGGGTCCGGGGGGTGAGTCGCGGGGGATGATCGCATTCTGTGCCGTTTCGAAGACCCGAGGCGACCCCGGAGCCGACACGGCGGCAGGTGTTCGTCCAACAGGGGCGCGGGGGACACGTTCCCTTGGTCGGGTGTTCGCCTGGCGGGCCCGGGAACCGTCGGCGGGGTGGTGGTTCTCCGGGGGCGCGTGGGGCTGTGGTTTTCGGTGGTGCGGAGCGTCCCGCAGGTGTGCCGAGGCTATGCGGAAGGGCGGGGCGCGTGGGGCTGTGGTTTTCGGTGGTGTGGAGTGTCCCGCAGGTGTGCCGAGGCTATGCGGAAGGGCGGCGTTCACGGGGCGCGTGAGGCGCGTGGGAACGTGCGGTCCGGAACCCGGAGCATGAGGCCCCTCCGGCGGGGGTGACGTGGTCGGGGGGTGTGTCGACCCGTTCGTGACGCGTCCGCTCCGGATCTGGGGCAGACTGTCGGATGTCGCCGGAAGAAGGGGTCGCGCCGGTTCGCCCAGGACCGCGCCGCGCCGCGGATCCCCGTTCGTCCGAGCGGGTCCGTCCGTTGCGACCGCGCCGCGAGAGGAGGCACGCCGTCACCCCCGTCACCCCCCTGACCCGCGCGCACCTCGTCGTGGCCGCCACGGTGGTGGTCGTCGTGCCCTGCGTCCTGTACCCCCTGATCGGTCTGTGGACCCTGCTGTGGATTCCGGCCGTGCTGGTTCTGGGCGCCCTCTTCGTGAACTTCGGCGACGCCGCGGCCGCGCTGACGGCTCCGACGGCCGCCGACGCGACCGCCGACGCCTCTCCCGGGCAGGCCCGCGAAGAACCGGACGGGACGCTCCGCGCCTTCGGCGAACGCGGCGGCGCGCGCGGCACCCGGATCCGCCCGGTCGCGTTGCCCAGCGCCGCGGAGGACTACGACCTGGTGTTCTCCGCCGTGGTCCACTGGCGTTGGGAGGGCCACGTGGACCTGAGCCTGCGCAACCCGGTCGCCCCCGCCGTCCTGGCGGTGGTCACCCGCGCCTCCGGGCTGGTCCGCGGCGTCGAGCCCGGCGACCACGGGACGGCCGAGTACGAGCTGGCCGCCCGGCTCGCGGTCGAGACGGCGGTCACCGGCGCCGGGGTCGTGGTGTGGGCGGAGGAGGTGAGCCTGCGCCTGCCGGAGGAGGACGCCGAGCGGCTGCGCCGCATGGCCGTGCTCCGCAAGGACCGCGAGCTGCGCGAGGCCGTCCGCGACGCCGAGGAGGAGCCGGAGGACCGGTCGCCAGCCCGGGTCGGCCGGGCGCTTCCTCCGCACCTGACCGCTCCTCCTTCCCCTTCCCCGCGCCCGAACGTTCCCCCGCAGTCAGCCGTGGACGGCGGCCTCGACGCGTTCGGCGGCCTCGACCCGCTCGACGAGCCGTTCGACGAAACGCTTGATGACCCTCTCGGCCTCGGTGAGGACGACGAGTTCGACCCGCTCCCGAGCCCGGGCAGCGACGTCGACGGAGAGGGATACGAGAGCTACTGGTGGCCCGCCGAGGGCGAAGGCCCCGAGTCGGCCGAGCGCGACGTGCAGGTGGCCATCCTGCGCGGGCTGGCCGACTCCTTCGAGGACGTCGAGGAGCGCGCGAAGTTCGTCCATGAACAGGTGATCGTTCTGGAACGCGGCGGCTTCACCGAGCTGGCGCTGCGCATCCGCGAGGAGTACCCCGAACCGGACGAGCGGGAGGCGCCGGACGCGGGGGCGACGCGGACGGACACCGAGAAGCCCCGCTGAACGCCGGGTCCCCTGCTTCCAAGCGGGCGTCGGGAGTGGGGCCCGTGGCCACGGGCGGTTGTGGGAGCGCTCCCGTGCCCTGGCCGCCGCGCTGTGTCCCCGCCTTCCACGCACGACGCACGCTTCCGGTTGCCATGCCGGTCGTCGTTGTTCCGCTTCTGTGCCCTGCGCGGTGGCGCCGCCGATGGGTACCGTGCGGGCCCGCACGGTGCTGCGCGGTCCTGCGCGAGAACGCCTCCTGTGCGGCGACTCCTGCGGGAACACCGTCCGCGGAGGCGGGTGGGGGCATCGGTACGTGGCCGCCGTTCGGTGCCCGGGAGCGCTGGCCGGAGTCTGCCGGTCAGAGGCCGTGGGCTCTCGGGTCCGTGTCGGCCAGGCGTGTGAGGAGTTCGCCCAGCAGGATGCGCTCGCCGTCGCTGAACTCCGCCCTCGACCGGTCGAGGACCGAGCGCAGGGCGATCGCCCGCCGCGCGGGTTCGCGGTCCCCGTCGGCTCCGGAGCCGGTACCGGCTGCGACGCCGCCATCGGTGCCGGTTCCGGTGCCGGTGCCGGGGGCGGACGTGATCGCCGCGATGACCGCCTCGCGCGTCCTGGCGGACAGCGACAGGTCGCGCCTGTCGGAGTCCGCCCTGATCAGGCTGAGGGTGACGCCCATGCCCGCGGCGTGCACCATGTCCGCCGCCTGTTCGACACCGACGACGAGCCGACCGGCCTCCGCGACCCGGTGCACCAGCGTGAGCAGGATGCGCCGGGCCTCCCGCGTGGTCTCACCGTTCCCGCCCGGCGCGGGGTCGCCGTACATCAGCAGGTAGTGGGCGGGGTTCTCCACGCCGAACCCGACGTGCAGGTTCCAGCCGTTGCGCAGGTCCTCCACCGGGTCGGACGAGGCGGGCTGGGCGGCCTTGCGCGCCAGGTAGCGGGTGAAGCCGTCCGCGGCCACGGCGTTGAGCAGGCCGTTCATGTCACCGAACAGGCGGTAGATCGTCGGGGGCTGTACCTCGGCCGCGGTGCTGACGGCTCGCGTGGTGACCGCGGTACGTCCGTGGTTCCTGAGAAGGTCTGCGGCGGCCTGGATGACCTTCTGCCGGGTGTCGCTGCGAGAAGCCATGTATCGATGATAACGGGATTTTGATATCGGCGTTGTGTTATCGCTGATCAAGGACTAGTGTTATCAGCGTTATCGGAGGGTGGGCGGGAGATCGCCCCCGACGGGAGGACGAGCATGGGCAGCACCGAACGACGTGTGGCGCTGGTGACCGGTGGGTCGCGGGGTATCGGCCGGGCGATGGCCGAACGTCTCGCCGCCGACGGCCAGGACGTCGCGATCGTGTACGCGGGCAACACCACCGCGGCGGAGGCCGCCGTCGCCGCGGTCACCGACGCGGGCGGCAGCGCGGTCGCACTCCAAGCCGACGTCGCCGACGAGGACGCCGTGCGCGCGGCCTTCGACGCGGTCGAGGAGCGGTTCGGCGGTGTGGACGTCGTCGTCAACTCCGCGGGGATCATGGTCCTGGACACCGTGGCCGACTTCGACCTGGCCGACCTCGACCGCATGCACCGGACCAACATCCGCGGCACCTTCGTCGTCAACCAGCAGGCGGCCAGGAGGGTCCGCCCGGGAGGGGCGATCATCAACCTCTCCACCTCGGTCGGCAAGCTCGCCCTGCCGACCTACGCGGCCTACGCCGCCTCCAAGGGCGCCGTGGACGCGATCAGCCTCGTGCTGGCCAAGGAACTGCGGGGCAGGGACGTCACGGTGAACGCCGTCGCCCCCGGACCCACCGCCACGGACCTGTTCCTGGAGGACAAGAGCGAGGAGCAGGTGGAGCGGTTGGCCGGGATGAACCCCTTCGGGCGGCTCGGCGCGCCCGAGGACATCGCCGAGGTGGTGTCCTTCCTCGCCGGGCCCGGCCGTTGGGTCAACGGCCAGACCCTCTACGCCAACGGCGGCATGGTCTGAGCCCGACGAGGAACCCGGAGACCGCCGGGGAACCTTCGGGGGAGCGGGGCCGGGAGTGCTGGTCTGTCGGCGACCCCCCGGCCCCGGAGCAGCGGGCTGTCGGCGGGCACGTCCCCAGGGGCCCCGCAACCTCGGGGGCCGGAGCGGAACGCGGTCGGGTCGCTGACATGGGAGCGCGCCGGGTCGTTGGCCTGTCGGCGGTCCTCCGGCCCCGGCAACGCGGCCGGGCCGCTGGTCTGTCGGCGGGCTCCCGACTCCGGAGCCCTCCGGTCATGGATCCCTTCGCCGAACCGGGCGCCCCGCGGCGAACCAGGGGAGCGGCGTACCGCGTTAACGCCGGTGAGAACAGGTCACCCTGCCCGTGACGAGCCCGCGACGAAGGAACGGAAGAGACCATGACCGCAGACACGGAGAAGCCCGCACCCGCGCCCGCGTCCCCGAGTTCCCTGCTGTCCCCTCTGGCCGCGGCCATCGGCGTGGGACTCCTCGCGGGATTCCTGACCTCCTACGGACAGGGACTGCTCCCCGAGGGCCTGTCCTCGATGGCGAACTCGGCCGGGACCTGGAGTCTGATCGCCTTCCTGCTCGGCATGCTCTCCCCGCGCCCGTGGGTCTCCGCGATCGCGGGCGCGCTGTCGCTGGCGGCGATGGTCCTCGGCTACGACATCGCTTCCGTCCTGCGCGGATTCGCCACCCTGGCGGGGTCGACGGCCTTCTGGCTGACCGCTGCCGCCCTGGTGGGGCCGGTCCTCGGCTGGGGCGGTAACGCGCTGCGCCTGCGGAGCCGCCTCGCCCCGCTGGCGGTGGGCGCCATGAGCGGCGTGCTCGTCGGTGAGGGCGTGTACGGCCTCCTCTACATCTCGGACACCACGTCCCCCGTCTACTGGTCCTGCTCCGTCGCCGCGGGCGTCGCGTTCCTCGTGTGGGCCGCGGTACGGCGGCTCCCCGCCCCGCTCTCGCGCTCCCTCCCGCTCGCCGCGGGGACCACGGCCGTGGTGGCGACGGCCTTCGTCGTGGTCTACTCCGGCAACCTCATCCTGTGGTTCACCGGCTGACGCTCCCGTGCCCCGCCCGTAGCCCCCACGCGACCCCTACGCCCCACGCGAACCTCGTGTCCAGACAGGCATGTGCTCAGACCGACCCGCGCTCGGACGCCCCGCTCAGAACGCCCAGCCCAGAGAAACCAGCCCAGAAAAACAGCTCAGAAAACCCAGTTCAGAAGGCCGGGGGCGCGGTGCGGCGGAGGCGTCGGCCGGGGCGGGACCGTCCGGCGTGCGTCCTCCGGACCGCGGGCGGCGGACCCGTGCCCCGGACGGCGGATCCGGACCCCGCGGAAGCCCCGGCGGCGCGGCCCGGGCCTCACCCCGGTCGCGCGGTCCGCGACCCCGGACTCCCGGTCGGCCCCCCGGGCTGGCGCACCGGATCGGTTCCGGGGGCCGAGTCCGAACCGTGCTCGATGACACGCAGCATGTCCCGGATCTCCCGGAGCAGCGACACCGGCACCGTCCCGAGCCGGACGCCCTGCTCCGCGAGCCCCTCGGCCTCGTTGAGCGTGCGCCAGGCCTCCAGGAGGTCGCGGCGGGTCATGATCCCGGCCAGCAGCTTCATCGCCCGCAGCTGTCCCGAGCGGTGCTGGAGGCCCCGGTAGCCCTCTACCGCGACCCTGGCCAGCTCCTCGGCCTCGGGCAGCCGCTCGGCCTGCTGCAGTGACTCCGCCGCCATGCGGTGCGCGCGGGCGTGCCACCACTTGTCGCCCAGCTCCCGGAAGCCCTCGGCGGCCCGCAGCATCTCCTCCTTGCCCCGCTCCCGGTCCACGGCCATCCGGGCCTGTCCCAGGACCAGGCACGTGCGCCACCGCCCCCAGTCGTCACCGATCTCGACGAAGGCCCGCTCCGCGTCCCGCAGCCGGGAGATCTGGTCCGCGACCTGCCAGGTGTCGCGCAGCCTCTCCCGCCGGCGCAGCAGTCCGCGCGCGGGCCGCACCTCGGCGCAGCGCTCGGCGTACTCCAGACCCCCGTCGGCGAACAGACCGGCCACCCTGGCCCGCTGTCTGCTCGGCCACCCGGGGTCGCGCGCGGTCAGGCGGCGGCGGTCGCGCTCCCGCGCGGGGCTGAGCAGCAGTTCGCACTCCCAGGCCTCCCGGTTGAGTTCGTTGGTCGGCAACCGGCCCAGCGAACGCAGGTAGCGGGCGTGGTACCAGTCCCCGTGCGGCGCCCGGGAGAGCCGCTCCCGCTCGTCCTCCAGCAGGAACCAGGCGTTGAGCGTGAACCCGCGCAGCCGCAGCACCTCGCCCTTCTGCAACCGGACCCTGGCCCACTGCTCCTGGGAGTCCTGGGAACCCACGAGCAGGTCCTGCGCGCGGGTGAGCGCCTCGTAGGCCCGCTCCTGGTAGCCCTGGAAGCGGTCCACCTCGGCCAGGTTGCACAGGGCGCGCACCTGCCACCAGCGGTCACCGTGCTCGGAGAAGACCCGCACGGCCTCCTCGATCTCGGCCCGGCCGTCGTCCAGGTCGCCCCGGCGGTACAGGTTCACCCCGATCGCCCGGTGCGCCCGCGCCTTCCACCGCGGATCGGCGGCCGACCCCAGCTGCTCCAGGATGTAGAGCGCGGTCAGGGCGCGCTCGTAGCCGGTGTCGTGGTCGCCGTGCCCGCTGGCCACCTCGGCCCGGTCGAGCAGGGCGACCCCGTAGGCGAGCGGCTCGCCCATCTCCAGGGCCAGCGCGGTCGCCTGCTGGGTGGCCTCGCGCACCGCCTCCCACTGCGTGCGCCCGGTCCGGCACAGCACGGCGAAGGCCCGGCGCAGCCGCCACCCGTACCCGATGGCCCGCTCGCGCTGGCGCTCCCGCTCGGTGGTCCGCGGGCGCGGCGGGTCGTCCTCGGCGGCTCCGCGCGGCTGCGTCCAGTGGAAGCAGACCTCGAAGCCCCGCAGTTCGGTCTCCAGCCACGCCATGGGGTCGGCCGGGCCCTTCGGTCCGATCGGGGCCGCTTTCCCCTCGCCGCGTTCCGCGCCGTCGCCGCCGGGCAGGGAGGCGCCGAAGCTCCACTCGTGCGGCGCGGCCCGGCGCGCGGCGGCCTCCGCGATCCGGTCGAAGGCGCGCAGCAGCCGTTCGACCGCGAGTCGCAGCTCCTCCCGCGACCAGTCCGGCAGCTCCTCCTCCGGTACGCCCAGGACCCGGGGCCCGGCCGTCAGCAGGGTCTCGCGGACGTGGTCGTGCAGCTGGAACCGGTCGAAGCCTCCCGCCTCGTACAGGTACGTCACCAGGTACCGGTGACTCATCCGCAGCAGCAGCGGTTTGGCCTCGTCCTCGGAGACGTCCAGCAGGGCGGCGGCCGACCACGCGGTGAAGGTGGTCAGACCGGCCCCGGCCAGACGGCTCAGCAGCAGCCGCTCCCGCGGCTCGCCCCGCTGGGGG
>ANAW01000119.1:0-9753 GCA_000340945.1 Nocardiopsis synnemataformans DSM 44143
TACGGTCAGCCGCAGGGCCGGGTCGCTCATGTGGCGCATCAGGTCCGCGGCGCCCGGCCCCCGTTCCTGGGTGACCTGCGTGCTCACCAGGCAGATCGCCAGCGGGAACCCGTGGCACGCGGAGACGAGGCCGGGCAGCGCGGCGCGGTCGGCCTCCGACAGGGGGCGGGGCGAGTCGCGCACCAGCCTGTCGAGCAGTTCCCCGCCCTCCGCGTGCGGAAGGGGGTCCAGGTGCCTGCGCAGCATGGGCTGTGCCGCGTCGGGGAAGTCGTTGCGGCTGGTGACCAGGACCGCGCACCCCCGGCCGCCGGGCAGCAGCGGCTCCACCTGGGCGTAGTCCTTGGCATTGTCGAGGACGACGAGCAGTCTGCGCTGCTCGGTCGCGGTCCTCCACAGCACGCCCAGTTCCTCCAGGGAGGCCCCGTCGGGCGGGCGCCCCCCGATCTCGGTGATCATCTGGGTGAGGACCTCCTCGGGCCGACGGGGCTCGCGGCGCGCCGGGGCGATGGGGTCGGAGCCCTCGGACCCGCCCTTGCGCGAGCGGTGCCCCGGAGCGGACCGGCCGAGCGGGGAGGGACGCGCCTCGGCGGAGGTCTCGTGCGCCGCGCTGCCGTAGAGCTCGAACTCCAGCTTGCCGTCGGGGAAGCGGTCGGCCACCCTGTCGACGACCTGCGCGGCGAGCTGGCTCTTGCCGGTGCCGCCCTCGCCGGTGATCGCGACGGCCAGCGGGCCCCGGGAGCCGCGCCTCCCGGCCCTCCACGCGGGTCTGCTGACCAGGCGGCGCGCGCCCCGGCGGGGGAAGCGGGCGAACTCCTCCAGCAGTTCCGCCATGAGGGCGGTGTGGCCGGTGAAGTGGTCGACGGGCGGAGGCAGCCGTCGGCGCAGCGCGGGTTTCTCCTCGGGCCGCTGGGACTGGTCGAGGCGGTCGAGCAGCGCCTGCGCGGAGGCGGCCACCCCCATACCCAGGAGGGTGAGCACCACGACCAGCAGGCCGCCGTTCTCCGGCATGAGGTCCGGGAGCCCCTGGAGCGCCGTGCCCAGGCCGACGAAGATCACCAGGCCCGTGGCCAGCCCGCTCTGGATGGGGCGCCGCCTGCGCGGGGGCGCTGTGACGACTTCCTTGCGGGAACCCTCGTCCACGCTGTCCCTGCCCTTCCCGGAAGACGTCGGCCGGAAGACGTCGAATCGCCGTGTGCGCCGGGCTCGCGGGTCCTACCGCCCGGTGGGAGACCGATCCTCGCGGCGCCGGGAGTCCGGTGTCCAGACGGGTACGGGCGCCCCCGCCCGCGTTCACCCATCCGTTGCCGTCCCGCCATGCGGAGTGCACCTGTCGCCGTCGCGTCCGAGCGCACGCGTCCGAGCGCACGCGTCCGAGCGCACGAGCCCGGACGCCGTGCTGGAAAGAGGTGTGCTCGCTCCGGGACGTGGCCGTGACCGGGTCCGTCGGCGGTGGCGTGTGGCGGGGACGGGGCTGGTGCCCGTCCGGGGCGGTCCGGAGATGCTCTGAGCAGGCAGGACCGTTTCGGGGTGATGGCCGGGGGTACATGGGGCGAACATGCACGCATAACGCCTAAACGGCCATAAAACGGACAGGCGGTCGAGATCTCCAGGACGCGGCCGACGGCACGGGCCGTCGCCGGGAAGCAGGGACCTCGGGGCGTGGCCGAACCGTTCAGAAGGGTGCGCGGAAGGTGAAACGGAGTACTCAGGACAGCGGAGGAAGTGCGGGCCGGACCACCAAGGGCAGTGGTAGGAGCGCCCCGAGGGACGTCGCGCCGACCGAACAGGAGGCCGTGGCGGGGCCCGCGCGGGCGAAGCGGTCGGCCGCTGTGCCCAAGGCGCCCGAGCCGGGCGGCGAACACACCGGCGGCGTCCCCGGGGTCGAGCGCACCGGCCGCGCCCCCGGCTTCGAGGACCCGGACGTGCTCCTCGACGTCCCGGTGGTGAAGGTCGACGAGATCCAGCTGGAGGTCGAGAACCTGCGGGCCTCCGTCTCCCTCCAGGCCGAGGTGCTGGACCTGCTCAAGCTCAAGGTGGGGGCGGACGTCGAGCTCGGCCGCGTCAGCCTCACCCTCAAGGGGGTCGAGGCCCAGGCCCTGCTCAAGGTCCAGCTCGACAACGTCCGGGACATCATCACGCGGGTCCTCCAGACCATCGACGCCAACCCGCAGATCCTGGAGCACGTGACCCGGGGAGTGGAGTCCTCGCTCGACCAGGTGGCGGGCGGTGCGGGGCAGGCCGTGGGCGCCCTGGGACGGGGCGCCGGCAACGCGGTGGAGGGTGTGGGACGGGGCGCTGGGAGCGCCGTGGAAGGCGTGGCCAGGGGAGCCGGAAACGCGGTGGAAGGCGTGGGCCGAGGTGCCGGGAAGGCCGCGCAGGGCGTGGGCCGGGGAGCCGGGAAGGCCGTGGAGGACGTCGGGGATGTCGCGGACGTCGCGGAGGACTCCGAGGACACGGCCGAGAAGTGACACGGCCGGGAAACAGGGCGGTTGGGAAACAGGGCGGTCGAGGAGCAGGGCGCCGGGGCCGCCGTACCCGGCGGCCCGGAGCGCACCGTCCGGGAAACGGGGGGTGGGAGGCCATGGACGACCGAACCGGGCCCGGGTACGACGTGGAGATCAGCGCCTCCGTGTCCGCGGACGAACTGACCTTCGGCGAGGTGCCGGAGGTCAGGTCCCGGACCTGGGGGCAACCGGACCACGAGGGCACCTCCGGCAGCGAACGCTCGGGGCTTCCCCACGGCGTCCGCTCCGGAGTGGTCTACACGGACATCCACGTCGACTACCGGCTCGCGAGCCGGATCCGGCTCTCCGAAGAGGCGCCGCCGGACCCCGGCGCCGAGCGGGAGTGAGCGCTCCGCGACGCATGGAATCCGGAAAACCAGGGGTCGGGGACCCTGTCCGCGGGGGCGAGGCGGACCCGGTCCCCCACGCGGCTCCCACGCGGCCCCGCAGCGGGCACCAGGGGAATGCCTACACCTTCCGAAGCCGGGTACCGGTACGCCCCAACAACCGGATGCAGGAAGGAAACATGTCCATCAACGCTGACGCCCACCCCGGCCCCCAGCCCGCGACCTCTGACGCACAGTCCAGGAGGAGGTACCGGGTCGGTTGGCCGGAGATCGCCGTCGGTACGGTCGTCGCCCTGGTGCTCTACGCCGTCGGGATCCTGTTGTTCCTGCGGATTCCCTCCGAGAACACCGAGCTCGGCGGGCTCGCCCAGTACGCGATCTCCGGACTCGCCCCGCTCGGGGGCTTCGCCGCGGCGGTGCTCGTACGCGTCCGAGGCCTCGGTCCGTTCGGTCTGCGGCGGGTCTCCGCCAAGTGGCTGGCCATCGCGTTCGGGGCCGGAATCCTCATGATCGTGCTCAACATCGCGAGCACCACGGCGATCTTCCTCTACTCCGGCGCCCAGGACACCCAGGCCTCCTACCAGGCCGCCGCCGCGGGCGGCCTGCTCTTCTTCGCCGCCGCTCTGCTCCTCGGCGGGGTCCTGACGCCCATCGGTGAGGAGTTCTTCTTCCGAGGGGTGCTCGCCAACGCTCTGAGCAGGTACGGGCAGTGGGTGGCGGTGCTCGTCAGCTCCGCGGTCTTCGCGCTGGCGCACGGGATCAACTACCTTCTGCCGGTGGCCTTCATCGCCGGTGTCATCGCCGCCGTGCTGCTCCACCGGACCAGGTCGGTCTGGCCCGGCGTCGTGGTCCACGTGGTCAACAACAGCTACTCGGTGATCGCCCCCGCCGCCATGGCCCTCATGGTCTGAGACCCGCCCGCGGGCGCCCGGCGGCTCCGGAGGGAGCTCCGTCGCTTCGCGGCCGTACCCCTTTCGACCTCGCCGCGGCCCCGCACCGGGCTGCGGCGAGGGGCTGTTGTCAGCGTATGCCGGTCCTGAGCAACGGCTGGTTTCCGGTCTGACACGAATGGGTTTTTCCTGGCTGTCGAATAAAGGACGCTCGCGCGTTCGGCCGCTTCTCGCCAGGTGGGACGTGTTTGTGTGTGGCCGGTGTTTCTGCTGCTAGTAATCGTGGTTTTGGTCTGCGTTTATACTGCTCGGGTTTGTGCGGCGCTGTGGGAATTTGGTAAATTCCCAGCGGTTGAAGCGGGTTGTGGACGTTTCCTCTGTATTCTTTTTCGGTCGTAGCTGGAATGTGTAGGCACCAACCGTAATGCGTCGTTCCCTGACCCGTGCGACGGCGGCTTGTGCGGCTTATGCCCTGGTCCTTGTGCTGGGGGCGGTCGCTCCCGCCACAGCCGACGAGGAGGCCCCGGCCGCCACCGACGGCACGGCCGTCCCCGGAGAGCACGGCGCCTCGGGGGAGCGGAGCGGTGAGCCGCGCAGGACCGCCTCGGACGCGGGGGGATCCGGCGACCCGACCGGATCCGGTGGCCCCTCCGCCGCTGACGGCTCTCCTGTCCCGGTGCGTTCCAACGGTGAGCGGACCGAGGCCGAGAGCTCCTCGTGGACCTACGTGGACCGGGCCTCTCCCGACCGGCCCCACGGCGGCACCGAGACCGCCAGCGTGGGCACCGGGCGCCTCGAATGGGACCGCGTCTACACCCGCAGGGTCCTGTTCCGGTTCCCGGTCGCGCTCGGGCCCGGCGCCGTCGTGGACTCGGCGGTGCTGCGCACCGAGGTGGTGTGGTCCTACGACTGCGGCAGCGACTCCTTCGTGCGGCTGCACCGGGTCGATCCCTTCGACGACAGGACCACCTGGAACGACCAGCCGCGGGCCCGCGCGCTGCTCGACACCCGAAGGGTCAGGGGAGGGCGGCCCGCCTGCCCCGTGACCGGCGGCGTGGAGTTCGACGTGACCGAGGCCTACCAGTGGGCTGTGGACAACGGAGAACCCCACCTCCACCTCCGGCTCGGGGAGCGCGACGAGTCGGGGACCACGGCCTGGCGCCGTTTCGACGTCGAGGACGACCCGCCCGTGCTGGTGGTCGACCACAGCACACGGCGGACCCCGGGCACGGCCTCCTCCCCGAACGACCTGCGGGGCGACTCCAGGGAAGACACCGCCGTCCATGGCGAGGACGCGGCGGACCTCGCGCCGACCGGCTCCGGGGGAGGGTTCATCCTTTCCGGCGTCACCGCCCCCGGGGCCGGGGGAGACGACGCCCGTGTCCCAGGCCCTGTTTCCGCTGGCTGGCTCCCGAGCGGGGGTGGACGGATCCGTTCCCGGCGAGGGGAACGGACGGACTGTCCCACCGCTCCGGACGGTCACCGGAGACGGGACGGGGACACGCCTCCCAGGGTCCGGGGGCCGCCGAGCACCACCCGGTCGGAGACCGTTTCCCGGTTCACCGACCGCGGGGAACCGGCTGACGGACGACGACACCCGCCCTTCCCGGTGCGGCATCCGGCTGGGCGCCGGCAGCGCACCGGCGGCGGTCCGAGGGCGTCGGGCAGGCCGCTCTTCCGAAGTACCGCGTGGTGGCGGAACTCGGAAGCGGCCGCGGAGCCGTACCACCGCCGCACCGGCCACAGGGCACGGTGGCCGCCTGCGGTGACGGCAGGGCTCCGCGCCGGTGGGAGAGGTGTCCCGTCCCCGACACCGGACGCGTCCGCGGTGGAGCCCGGCAGGGGGCTCTGCCGCCGGGGGTCGAGACGGCCCGGAACCTCCTGTGCGCATGGGCACCGCACAGGAGGACGCCGGGCCGTCGTCGGTGTCCGCGCGCGGACACCGGTCCGGTTCCCGCGCGGAGGTCCGAGACGATCCATCGGTTCAATGCCGCGCACGTCCGCGCCGATGCTGTGCTCAAGAACCCCGACGCACTCGTTGGTTCTGCTTTGGGCGGCGACTGTACTCACCCCCAGGGGTCGGGATCCCGTAGGTCCTGCGTGTTCCTGCCGAGCACCTGCTGCGCGTGTGTGCCGAGCATCTGGGTCAGGCAGCGGTGTATCCTGGTGTCGTCGATGTCGACGTACCGCATCCACGGAACCCGGGACATGGCGTCGACCACCTCCGGTGTGAGCACCTGAGGCAGAACCGAGAGAAGCTGATCGGGCGGCGGATCCTCCGCCAGGCAAAGCCATGCGAGCGCCGCGCCCAGCCGTGTCTCGGCGGGCTGGTCCGAGGACGACCACAGCTCACGGGCCCAGGCGATGGCGTTGCGGCTCGTACGGTGCTCGCGGGCCAGTTGCGCGATGGCCAGGACCAGGCTGACGCGTACCTCGGGAACCTTCTCGACACTCAGTCGGCCGTGCAAGGCGGCCAAGGTCCGTTCGACCTCGCCGGTGACCACCGCGAGGGCGTAGCAGGCAGAGCAGCGCACCGCGGTGTCGGGATCGTCGAGGAGTTCGAGGACGACACGCACGTCCGCGGTGAGCGCTTCCCGAGAGGCCTGGACCGACCAGTGCATCGGGTAGCCGGAGGAGTCGAACAACCAGTACCCCGGTGGATGGGCGGTCTGGAGCAATCCGGCCCGTGACCCGTCGCCGTGGTGGTTGCGCCGACCGGATTCGGCTGCCAGCCGCAGCACGTCGGCGCGGTGGTGTGAGGAGGGCTCGGCGGCGACGCGGAGCAGGAACGGTACGGCCAGAGCCGCGGGAGCGTAGGTGTCGCCCTGGTGGCGCACGCTGTTGTGCAGACAGGAGAGCGCCTGCGCTGCGGTACGGGGATCACCGGAGCCGATCCGCGTCAACAGTTCGGCGACGTCGTCGGCCCGTCCGCCGGCATGCTGGAAGCATCCCCAGGGGACTCTCGTGTGCTCCGCGCGCGATGCCAGTTCGCGGTGCACCCGCGTCACCAACACGCGGACGTCACGATCGGTTCCAGCTCCGAAGTCACGGTCCAGGCCGGTCAGGCTGTCACCATGCCCAAGGCCACAGGGCACTTCGTCGTCCACGTGCTCTCCCTGCGCCGATTTCCTTGTGGCACGGTGGCGGTCCGCGCTAATCCGGGAAACCGCAGGCAGCGGCGGCGCTGTTCACCCGGTTTGCCCTGTTGCCCCGCGTTCCGCTGGGTGGCGTGCACCATCTGGGCGCACGCCCTTGGACGCGGTCCTTCCGATCAGCCTCGTGCTCGTGACCTGGCGCGACCGGTACGTCGCCGGACTCAGCAACCATCGACATGAAGCATCGGCAGGGAGCGCACAGGCGAGTGCCTCGATCAACGAATGACTGGAAGCCTTCGTCCAAGTCCGCGCCATCACCGTCGAACAGTCGGTGGCGCTCACAGGCGGATAGACGGTCTTGGCTCCTCATGGAGCGACCGCCTGTCCGCGCACCGAAAGTCCCTCGGGCGGCGTGCCGCACCGCGTGCGGACTCGGCGGTCGCACGCCTGCCGGGACGGTTACCCGAGGCTCCGGTGGTCACGGCGACGACCCTTTCGAAGCTTGTGGACGGTCAGCCCACGCCAGTGATCAGCATGATGTTCGCCGCCACATAGATCACGGTCGCCACCCCCAGGCCGAGGAGCATCACCCAGACCGCGTGCCTCTTCCTGATCAGGCGCACGATCGCCCAGATAGTGGCAATCAGCCAGACCACCCACGGCGAGAAGATCATCAGTGGGATGGCCAGGTCGACGGCACCGCCGCAGTCGCTTCCACAGCTCGCGGTCGCCATGACCGAGAAAAAGCCCCAAAAACTCGCCCCAAGGCATACCAGTGGCGCGAGGCAGATGAGGACGATCGTGAACGCCCTGTCCACGGGCGACCCTTGCCGGTGCTGCGGCGCAGCGCTCGATCGAGGGGCGGGCCGGGGGATGTTCGGGGGGATCCCAAAAGGGGTCGCTTGGGGCATGAGCGTCATATTGCCACGCCTGGGGTTCAACGACCAGCGTGGTCGGCTCCGGCTTCATCACTGTTCAACCGCCGGACAGGGTGACCGTTGCTTCCCTCTGGAGTTGATGGGGGGTTCGGGTGCGCGGTCCGGGCTTGAGGCGCACCCGCGTGCACCCTCAACCGGGGAGTGAGTGACGGGATGGGTGGTGCACACTCATCGGGCGAACCTTTACCCCTGTGCACCCGCTGGTGCTGCCCCCCGAACATGCGAAAGGCCCTGACCCTGCGACGACGTCGCTGGTCAGGGCCTTTCGGCTCTGGGGTGAGTGACGGGACTTGAACCCGCGACTTCTTGGACCACAACCAAGTGCTCTACCGGCTGAGCTACACCCACCACGTGCGCTGAGCCTCTCGGCCCCGCGTACGTATGAAAGCTTAGCGGACTCCGGGGAGTGCTTCGATCAGTTTTCCGCCGCGTCGTCTCCGGCGGCCTCCTCGCGCGCCCGCGTGCCGGTGCCCCCGGCCACCACGTCGGCGGCGATGGCGCGGGCGGTGGCCGAGTTCGGGCCGGGCTCGGGCACGAAGGCTGCGGCACGGTAGTAGCGCAGCTCGTGGATGCTCTCGGTGATGTCGGCGAGCGCCCGGTGCCCGCCGTTCTTCTCCGGGCTCGCGTAGTACACGCGCGGGTACCAGCGGCGCAGCAGCTCCTTGATCGAGGACACGTCGACCATCCGGTAGTGCAGGAACTCGTCGATGCGTTTCATGTCACGGGCCAGGAAGGTGCGGTCGGTGGCGATCGAGTTGCCGCACAGCGGAGCCTTGCGCGGCTCGGTCACGTACTGGCGGATGTGCTCCAGGACGAGGTCCTCGGCCTCCTGGAGGCTCACGCCCTTGTCCAGCTCCTCCAGCAGGCCGGAGGTCGTGTGCATGTCGCGGACGAAGTCCCCCATGCGGTCCAGTGCGGCCTGCGGCGGTCTGATCACGACGTCCACGCCCTCGTCGAGGATGTTGAGCTCGCCGTCGGTGATCAGACAGGCCACCTCGATCAGCGCGTCGCTCTCGAAGTCCAGGCCCGTCATCTCGCAGTCAATCCACACCAAACTGTCATTCATACCGGTCAGCTTAGGGGTTGCGGGGAGTTCCGCGGGATGACGAAGGGGCGGCCGGACCGTGTCCGACCGCCCCTGGGGGCCGGGGTCAGTCCCAGACCCAGCTGTCCGAGACTCCGCGCGGTTCACCGACGCCGAAGATGTCGTACATCCAGTCCCACACGTCCCAGAACTGGAGGTAGCCCAGGACCAGGACGACGAGCAGGATGAGCAGGAAGGTGAAGCAGCCGCAACCGCATCCCCTGCATCCTCCCCGCTTCTTCTTGGGCTTCTGCGGTCGGTGCTGCTGGTAGGGCTGCCCCGGCCCGGGGGGCTGGCCCGGACCCGGCTGACCCCACTGCGGGCCTCCGGGGCGCCCGCCCATCGGCGGCTGCCCGCCGGGGGTGTTGGCCATGGGGCCGGGGGGCGGCGGGTAACCGGGCGGCGGGCCCGGCCGGTTCATCCGCTGCCCGGGCGGCGGAGCGTTCGGGGGCATGCCCTGCGGGGGACGCCCCGGGGAGTTCGGGCCGCCCATCTGCTGCGGGGGCGGGTACCCGGGCGGTCCGTAACCGCCCTGCTGGGGCGCCGAGGGCTGGCGGTAACCGGCCTGGGGCCCCGACGGCGGGTGCTGCGGTCCCGACTGGCGCTGGGGCGAGAACATGCCCTGCTGCGGTCCGGACGGGGCCGCGGGCGGAACGGAGTGCCCCTGCTGGGGACCGGAGGGCGGCTGCGCGGCGGGCGGGAAGCCCGGGGGCTGGTGCGCGCCCGGAGGCTGGTGCGCGGGCTGCTGGGCGCCGGGGAACGGCTGCGCGGAGGGCTGCGGCCCCGAGGCCTGCTGGCCCGGGGTCTGCTGCTCGGAGGACTGCTGACCGGGCTGACCAGGCTGGCCGGGCTGGCCGGGCTGGCCGGGGTGATCGGGCTGGCCGGGCGG
The DNA here is from genome assembly GCA_000340945.1 of Nocardiopsis synnemataformans DSM 44143. Classification (GTDB taxonomy): domain Bacteria; phylum Actinomycetota; class Actinomycetes; order Streptosporangiales; family Streptosporangiaceae; genus Nocardiopsis; species Nocardiopsis synnemataformans. The sequence goes on from ANAW01000119.1 coordinate 9,748, forward strand.
GGGCCA
>ANAW01000120.1:0-2103 GCA_000340945.1 Nocardiopsis synnemataformans DSM 44143
GCGCCCGGGGGCTGCTCCTCGGCGCGGCGCCGGGCCTCCTCCTCGCGGCGCCGGGCCTCCTCCTGGAGTTCGGCCTCCCTGCGGACCCGCTCCTCCTCGCGCCGCTTGGCCGCCTCCTCCTCGGAGTGGCGGCGCTGCTCCTTGCGCTCCTCGGACAGGTCGGACCAGCCCTCCTTGAGGCTGCCCAGGAACTTGTTGAACTTGCCGCCCTTCTTGTCCCCCTCGTCCGCGCCGCCCGAGAAGGCGGGGTCGTTGGGGTCGAACACGGCGGTTCCGGAGTGCTCGCCGCCCGAGGGGTTGAACACCGCGGTACCGGCGGTCCCGCCTCCGGAGGCCCCGCTTCCGGAGAAGGCCGGGTCGTTGGGGTCGAACACGGCCGTACCGGAGGTCCCGCCGCCCGGAAGCGCGGGGTCGTTGGGATCGAACACCGCGGTGCGCGGGGCCTCACCCGGGGACCCCGCCGATCCGGGAGCAACGGGAGCACCGGGACCACCCGGGTCGAACACCGCGGTGCGCGGCGCCTCTCCGCCCAGGTCGTCGTCGGTCAGGTTGGACGTGGGGATCTCGTCGTCGGTGAAGTCGGCGGTGGGCAGTTCGTCCTCGTCGCGCCGGGGAAGGTCGGACGGGCTGACCCGCATGGTCGCCCCGGGGCCGTCCTGTCCGTCGTCCGACCCGTGGCCGCCGCCGCGGCCCGGCAGGTCGGCCGGGTTGACGCGCATCGTGGCGCCCGTGCCGCCCAGGTCGGCGGTGGGCTCCTCGTCATCGTCGCCGCCCCGCGCCCAGGACGGGTTGATGCGCATGGTGCTGGGCTCGTCGTCGACGGGAGCGCCGGGGGGCGGCGAGACGGGGGAGGAGGGAGAAGCGGCGGGGGAGGAACCCCGCGCCCACGACGGGTTGATCCGCATGGTGCTGGGTTCGTCGTCGATCGGGGGCTGGGGGGACGGCGGGGCGGTGTCCTGCTGGGGGGATCCCTGCGCCCAGGAGGGGTTGATGCGCATGGTGCTGGGCTCGTCGTCGATCGGTGCGCCGGGGGGCGGCGAGACGGGGGAGGAGGGAGAAGCGGCGGGGGAGGAACCCCGCGCCCACGACGGGTTGATCCGCATGGTGCTGGGTTCGTCGTCGATCGGGGGCTGGGGGGACGGCGGGGCGGTGTCCTGCTGGGGGGATCCCTGCGCCCAGGAGGGGTTGATGCGCATGGTGCTGGGCTCGTCGTCGATCGGTGCCGCCGACTGCGGCTGGGAGGGGCCCAGCCGTACCGTTCCGGGGTCCTCCTCGTCGGAGACGGGGGCGCCCTGCCCGGATCCGCCCAGGTGGGTGGTCGCGGCCTCCTCGTCACCAGGATCGCCACCGCCCTGGAGCTCGCTCAGGGAACGGGTATGCCGTGTCCACTCGCTGCCGTTCCACCATCTGAGCGTCTGCGCGTCGCCCTGCGGGTCCGCGTACCAACCCGGCTCGATAGATCCACCCATGGGCGACAGACTAAAGGGTTGCGGAACGGCGATGAACCACTGGTGTCCGATTACCGGTGGTCAGGGCATCGGGACCATTTTTCTCCCGCCGTCGCGTACTCACCTCATCGCGGAGGGGCGCGGCTCGGCCGGAGCGCGCGGGCCGCTCGGCGGCGGGACGAGGCCGGTGGCCAGCAGCCGCGCGGTGTCCAGCCTCCCCGGACCCTTGGCGGAGGAGCCGGGGACCTGGTCGTGGCCGAAGTGCCCGCCCCTGGCCCACGCGCGCGCCGTGCGCGCCGCACGCGTGGTCTCGGCGGCGTGCGGCGCCGTCGCGGCGTGCGCCGCCGCCACCGCGCCTCCCGCTCCGGTGTTCCCCGACCCCGCTGTCCTCGCCTCGGCGCTCCTCGGCTCCACGGTCCCCGCCGCCGGTCCCGGAGGTTCCGCGCGCCAGACCCGCTCCACCCCCCAGGAGTCCAGCCACGCCAGGATCGGTGCCAGCCCGCGCATCGGGCCGTCGGTGAAGGGGACCTCCCACGAGGACACCACCGCCACCACCAGGCACACCCGCCCCTCGTGGCCGTGGTCGAGGTACAGCTCGTACTGGAGGGTGCTGCCCAGGTGCAGGCGCCCGCGGCAGGGCGCGGCCAGGGGCTGG
>ANAW01000121.1:0-42834 GCA_000340945.1 Nocardiopsis synnemataformans DSM 44143
TACAGCTCGTACTGGAGGGTGCTGCCCAGGTGCAGGCGCCCGCGGCAGGTCGCGGCCAGGGTCTGGACCACGTCGCCGGTCAGCGGGTTCCACACCAGGTGCGCCGCGCGCTCCTCGTTCACCAGCCGCTGCGCCTCCTCGCGCGCGGACCAGGCCCCGGGGTCCGACCCCGTCACCGTCCACACGGCGCGCGGAGCGCCGATCCCGGGGGGTTTCCGGGTGCTCGTCCCACCGCCGAACCTCTCGGCGCCGGGCATCCACGCCTCCGTCATGGCCTTCCCCCATCCGGTCGTCGTGTGCCGGGCCCCCGGCACCGCGGGAGCACCCCCGACTCCTCTCTGAGTACGCCAACGCCACGGAGAAGTCCAGAGCCCCTCACCCGGAGGACAGGGACTTGTCACCGTCCGTCGCGGTCCCGTGGGAAGGGGCCGGAGCCGGGTGGGAGGAGGGAGGCGTCCGGGCCGCGGCCCGGACGCCGGTCGGACTACTCCGTGGTCTGTTCGGCGCCCTCGGTCTGTTCGGCGCCCTCGGTGTCCTCGGAGATCCGCAGGGAGAACGCCTGGAGGAAGATCTCACCGATCTCGGTGGGGTCCTCGGTCATGTAGGCGGCGCCGCCGGTGGCCGCGGCGATCTCCTGGAGCGGCTCCAGGTTCTGCACGTCCGGCCCGAACGCGATCGTGATGACCGGGATCGGCCGCGACGGGCTCGCCAGGGACTCGATCTGGGACATCAGCTCGTCCAGCCCCAGACCGCCGGGGTTGTCGTTGTCGCCGTCGGTCAGCATGAGGATGACGTTGGTCCGGTCCGGCTGGTAGGTGCGCGACATCTCCTGGTAGGCCGCCAGGTAGGTCTCGTACAGTGCCGTGTCCCCCTGCGGCAGGGGCTGGAGCGAGGCCAGCGCGCCCGCCAGGACGTCCCGGTGCGCGGTGCCGTCGTCCGCTGTCGCCTGGAGCTCGCGGATCGGGGCGATCTCCTGGTAGTGCAGGTCGTTGTTGACGTTGGTGGAGAACTCCCACAGGCCCAGCTCCGAGCTGGGCGTGAACATCTCCAGGCCCTGCGTGGCGGCGGCGCTGGTCACCTGCATGCGGGTCATCCCGGTCCCGGGCACCTCGGCCAGCATCGAGCCGGAGATGTCCACGATCGCCAGCACCCGGGAGTCCATCTTGAGCTGGTTCCAGGTGCGGATCAGCCCGGTGATCGAGTCCGCCGCGGGCGTGGGCAGCTCGGTGGGCGGCTCCGCGGCGAAGCCGACCTCCTCGGTGAGCACCGAGGAGTCGATCTGTCCCTCGGGGCCGCGGAAGCCCTCCGCGAGCAGCCGGGCCCGAGCGTCCTCCCCGCGCACCGCCTCGCGGAACTCCTCGGCGGCGCGGGTGATGCCGCTCTCCTCGCTGCGCACGACGTAGGGGTAGTCGAGGTAGTAGGTGCCGCCCTCCATGTAGCCGACCTGGGCGGGGGCGTCCCCGTGGGCGGCGTTGTAGCGCCACACGGCCTGCTCCGACATCACCATCATGGGCGGAGCCTCGGCGGCGCCGCCGCTGAGGGCGAGGAAGGCGGCCTCCTCGTCCGAGGACGCGCCCCGGTGCAGGGCCTGGAGGGCCGCGGTCATCTGCGCGTTGAACGTGGCGGTGTCGGGGCTGGCCTCCTCCAGAGCGCCGTGCAGGAGGTAGAGGGTGCCCAGCCCCGTGGCGTTGCGGGCGGGGTCGACCACGCGGACGGTGCGCCCGGACTCCTGGCCCGGGGCGGTGGTGGGCACGACCTCCGCCCAGTTGCCCGGGGAGTTCTCGTCGGCGAACTCGGCGAGTTCGGCCAGGACCAGCGGCGAACGGGCCACGGAGGTGCCGGTCTCGGTGATGACGGCGTCGCCCGCCTGGCTCTGGACCAGGCGCGGCCACAGGGAGGAGTCCGGGATCCACACGTCGGAGTCGGTGTCGCCCATGGTGGCGCCCGCGCCGGTGATGCCGAAGGCGACGTTGGCGGAGTCGACCTGGCGCACCTGTACCTGCACGCAGCTCCCGTCCACCTGGTGCTCCTCCGCGTTGAAGTCGGAGGCGACGTCGGTCAGGGCCGGGGCGAGCTCGGGGCTGACCGCGACGTCCAGCGCGATGTCGGAGCCGCCGCAGCCGTCGGACCGGCCGAACACGTAGACGCCCACCGCGGCGAGGCCGACCACGATCACCAGCGCCGCGGCCAGGGCGGCGAAGGCGCCGCCGCGGCCGCGACGGCGTCTGGACCGGCCGGAGGGTTCTTCTGCGTATCTTCCGCGGTGACGTCCCACAGCTTTCCTCACGGGTGGTGTACGGACGGGGCGTACAGGGGGGTGTTACTGGTGGGAAACGGTACTCAACAGTCCAGACCGGGTGAATGCCGACCGCGTCGCTCTCACGTTGGCGCCGCGGGGAGGCTCCTGGTGTGAACCCGGGCACAGTGCCGATCACCTCGGGGATTCCGTCCGTTCCTCCCGCGTTCTCCTTTCCGGGCGAGGCGGAACGAAATTCGATTCCGATACCCAATCGAGACCGCTTCGGCCGGAAGAGGGCCTCGGTCGTCAGCTGTCGCAGTCGGGCACGCAGAGACGCCGTGAGATGGAACTGAGGAAGATGTCGCCGATCTCGTCGGGGTCGTCGGTGACGAACAGCGAGCCGCTGGTGGCGGGCGGCGNCTCGTCCGCGACCTGCTGCTCCCGCGAGCCGAAGGCGATGATGAACATGCTGACCGGCCGCTCGGGGTCGAAGCGGTCCTGGAGCGCCGTCACCAGGTCCGCGTGCGTGATGTCGCTGGACCCCTCGTCCTGTCCGGCTGTGAGCAGGATGACGCTGTTGATCTTGTCCTCGTCGTAGTCGTCCTGCACCCGGTCGTAGGCGGCCAGGATGTTGTCGTACAGGCGCGAACCGCCGCCGCGGACGGCGATCTCCTCGGCCACCCCGATGAGCTCCCGGCGGCGGGTGGCGGTGTCGCCCTGTTCCGTCTCGCCCAGGGGGTGCATGTCCGCGGCCTCGTCGCGGCCGCTCGCGTTCTCGTCCGACATCAGCCACAGACCCATGTCGGTCTCGTCGGGGAACAGCGACAGGCCCGTGAGCGCCGCCTGCTGGGCGACCTCCATCCGGGTCGGGCCCCCGTCGAGGTCCTCGGCCATGTCGGCGGAGGTGTCGGCGAGCACCAGGGTGCGGCTGGGCATCGACAGCCGGTTCCAGTCGGTGACCGAGGCCAGCAGGGCGTCCCCGGTCAGGTCGTCGTGGGTGGGCGGCTCCTCGGCGGTCACGCCGAACCCGTCGGCGTTCGCACCGGCCTCGCCGGACAGGGCGCCGCCGGGGTCGCGGAAGCCGAGGTCCCGGAGCCGGGCGCGGTAGGGGTCCTGGCGCAGCACCTCGTACAGGTCGGCTGCCGCGGAGCGCAGCGAGGCCGTGTCGGTGGTGGTGACGTAGGGGTAGTCGAGGCTGACGGTGCCCTCGGCCGGGTAGTGGGCCTCCAGCAGCGGCGCGGACTCCGCGCGGTCGGCGTTGTAGGACACCACCGCCTGCTCGGGGACGACGATCAGCGGGTCGACGCGCCCTCCGGCGCCTTCCCCGCCGCTCCCGCCGCCGGTGTGGCCGGAGGTGTAGAAGGTGTCGAGGTCGATCTCGCCGAACGCGCTGTCGAGCTGCACGTCGCGCACGAAGTCGGTCATGGCGGTGTCGGCGTCGTCGCCGGTGCCCAGGTGTCGGCGGACCGCGTGCATGACGGCCATACCGTCGGCGCCGCGGTTGGGGTCGACCATCACCAGGGGGCGTTCGCGTTCGTCGGGCAGGACCAGGGGCCAGCCGGCCTCGTCGGGCTCGGGCATGCCCTCGGCGTCCCGCGGCGCGGCCAGGACCACCGGGGAGCTGGCCAGCGAGGGCGGATCGGTGTCGATGCGGTGCGTGCCGCTCCCGGAGACGCGGGTCAGCTCGACCCAGGCCGAGGACTCGGGCACCCACACGTGCGGGGCGATGGTGGAGTCGCCCGCGCGGTCGCCGGACAGGGCGGTCATGATGCGGTGCGGCGCGATCTCGTCCACCTGCGCGTACACGCACTCGCCGTCGTAACTGGGGCGCTCGTCGTTGAACTCGCCCGCGGCCTCGCGGAGCACGGGCGCGATGCTCTGGGCCGCCGACACGCGCAGGTAGCGGGTGTCGCCGCAGCCGAGCAGGTCGAGTCCGACGGGAACCGCGATCGCGGCCACCGCGATGAGGGCGACGGCGATCGCGGTGAACCCCAGCGGCGACGCGACCACACGGCGGGTGTTCGCGGCGGTCGGTGAGTCCTGTCGGTGGCGTCCACTGGGCACGGGCACTCCGGGGGGTCAGTGCGGGGTCGATGCAGGCACGCGGGGGCGGGGTGGCGCAGCGCCCCCGCGGTGATATGGCGCACCCGCGGCGGGAGGTGCGAACCCCCGCGCACCCGACGGCGTCACACGGTATGGAGGACGAACCACCACACCATGAGGCGCGAACGACACTTTTCCAGGACCTTACTCGTTGGTAATGCAGGAGAGGAAGACCTTCCCGACCCGACCAGGGTGATCGCTTTGTTACCGTGCCCGTCAAGGGTCACTCAGCGCTCCCCGCTAGGCTTAGGCCCCCGCGTCCACACCCAGCCCACACCCCCCGGTGGACGTTCCATGACACCGACCCCCGAGGGTTTTTGGCATGTCCCCATCGCATCGTGAACACCGGAGCCGAGGCACTCTCGGCACCGCCATGCTCGCCGGAGCGTGCTGCCTCGGCGCGGTCGCCTACGGGGCGATCGTCGGCCCGTCGATGCTGCCGCCGGACCAGCGGGACGTGCAGGCCACCACCGCGATGACCCCGGACCTGGCCCCCGACGCGGACGAGCCCGAGGAGGTCGTGGAGGAGGGGCCGAGCGGCCGCCTCCAGGTCCAGGTGAGCGACCGCGGGCGCGCCTGGGTGCAGACGCTGATGTGCACCGGGAACCTGGAGGAGGACCCCGCCGCCTGCGCCGAGCTGGCCCGGGCCGCGGAGGAGTTCCACGCCGACACGGGCGAGCCGGTCACCGTCGAGGAGGAGTCGGTCAGCGCCGAGGGCGGCGCTGAGGACGGAGCCGGGGACGGCGAAGGCGCCGAGGGCGACGCGGAGCCGACGGAGGCCGTCAACACGGGCAGCGCGCTGCTGTTCACCGAGGTTCGCGAGGGAACCGTGTGCACCGACAAGGTGTACGGACCCCAGGAGGCCACCATCGTGGGCACCTGGGAGGGCCAGGAGATCGAGACCACGCTCACCCGCAAGGGCTCCTGCGAGGAGGCGCGCTGGCAGCGCCTGCGCGCCCTCACCGAGCAGATCAGCTGACGGACGGCGCGGCTGGACCCGTGGCCCATGACCTCCGCGAACCGGCGATAATCGTCCCCCATGGACGTCATCAAGGTCAGTGACCCCGCGGACCCGCGCCTGGCCGACTACACCCGCCTGCGCGACGTGAACCTGCGCCGCCACCTGGAGGCCGAGCACGGGCTGTTCATGGCCGAGGGGGACAAGGTCATCCGCCGGGCCGCCGCGGCGGGGTTCGAGCCCCGCAGCTTCCTGCTCACCGAACGCCGCGCGGAGGCGCTCGACGACGTGGTCGCCGCCTCCTCCGCGCCGCTGTACGTGGTCGGGGAGGACACCGCGGAGCGGCTCGTCGGCTTCGACCTGCACCGCGGCGCGCTGGCGGCCTTCCACCGCCGCGCCCTGCCCGCGCTCGACGACGTCCTGGCCGGGGCGCGCACCATCGTGGTCCTGGAGGACCTGGTGGACCACACCAACGTCGGTGCCATCTTCCGCAGCGCCGCGGGTCTGGGCGTGGACGCGATCGTGCTGGCGCCCCGCTGCGCCGACCCCCTGTACCGGCGCGCGGTCAAGGTGTCCATGGGCGCCGTCTTCACCCTGCCCCACACCCGCATGGACGACTGGTACGGCGGTCTGGACACCCTGCGCGCGGCCGGGTTCCACCTCATGGCGCTCACGCCGGGGGAGGGCTCCCTGCCCCTGCGCGACGCCATGGCCGCCCTCGCGCCCGGCGACCGGGTCGGCCTCCTGCTCGGCACCGAGGGCGACGGGCTCTCCTCCCGCTGGCTGGAGCGGGCCACCGCCCGGGTGCACATCCCCATGGCCGACCGCGACGTCGACTCCCTCAACGTCACCGCCGCGGCGGCCATCGCCTGCTACGAGCTCACCCGCTCCACCGGCTGAACCGGTTCCACGGCATCGGACGGACTAACCCGCTCCACCGGGCGCACTTCCTCCGTCCCACCGGTCGGGCCGACCCCGCTCCACGGGTCGGGCCAGGCCGTCCCGCTAGGGTGGCGCCTGAGACGGACCGAGGGGAAGGACGGCGCGACATGGGCGGCCGAACGCTGGTGCAGTGGGAGCAGAACAGGGACAACGCCCCGGGCTCCCTGACCGTGGACCTCTACGCGGGGGGACCGGCGCCCGACAGCGGGCTGGACGAGGTCACCTTCTACCAGGTGCCCTACGCCCCCTCCACCCAGGGCGTCGACGCGCGGCTCGACATGATCGCGCGGATGCCGTCGCTGGAGGTCGTCCAGCTCCTCTCCGCCGGGTACGAGCAGGTGCTCCCGCTGCTGCCGGACAGCGTGACGCTGTGCAACGGGCGCGGCCTCCACGACGCCAGCACCGCCGAGCACGCCCTCGCGCTCATCCTGGCCGCCCAGCGGGACCTGCCGCGGTGGGCGCTCGCGCAGAGGGAGCACCACTGGGGCTCCGCCCAGCTGCGCTCCCTGGCCGACTCGCGCGTGGTGATCGTCGGCTACGGCAGCATCGGCCAGGCCGTGGAGAGCCGCCTGCTGCCCTTCGAGGCCGAGGTCGTGCGCGTGGCCAGCCGCGCCCGTCCGGACGAGGACGTGCACGGCGTGGACGAGCTGCACGCCCTGCTGCCCGGGGCCGACATCGTCGTCCTGGTCACCCCGCTCACCGACGCCACCCGCGGCCTGTTCGGCGCCCGCGAGTTCGCCCTGCTGCGCGACGACGCGCTCGTGGTCAACGTGGGCCGCGGCCCGGTCCTGGACACCGGCGCCCTGCTGGCGGAGAAGGGCCGGGTACGGGCCGCCCTCGACGTCACCGACCCCGAGCCCCCGCCCGCGGACCACCCGCTGTGGAGCGCCCCCGGAGTGTTCCTCACCCCGCACATCGCGGGGGGTTCGGCCGCGTTCTACCCGCGTGCCCGCGCCTTCATGGACGCCCAGCTCGCCCGCTGGGCCGCCGGTGAGCGGCTGGCCAACGTGGTCCGCCCCGGGCCTCCTCCAGCTGGAGGAGGCCGGGACTCGTCAGGACATTGAGGGTCTCCTCCAACGCCTCCACAGCGCCAGGGGAGACGAGAACCGCGGCCGCCTCCCCGTGCCCGGTGTCGGCCATGCGGTCGCGGACTTCGGGCGAGGGCTTGGCTGTCATGAATCCATAGCGGCCGGGAACCGGCGCGAAATCCGTGCAGAAGCGCGAATCCGGGCAACTGTCGCAGGAAGGCGACACACTGGGGAGAATGCGGATCGCGGTGGTCGCCGACGGCGAGGGCGGCGGCTGGCTCCAGGAACTGGACGAGGCCCCCGGCCCGATCCGCCGCGTCGGCGACCTCGCCGCCGCCGTGCGCGAGGCCGAGCAGGCCCACCCCCAACCGCCCCGCTGGGTGTGGTCGGCCGGTGAGGACGTCTACCCCGACCTCGTCCGCGCCGGGGTGAGGGTCTCGCGCTGCCACGACGCCGCGCTCACCGAGGCCCTGCTCCTGGGCTACCACGCCCGCCACGGCGAGGCCTCCTCCCTGGGCGCCGCCTGGGCCCGCCTGCACCAGCTCCCCGTCCCCGACGACCCCGTGCGCCCCCTCGGCGAGGTCGGCACCGCCCACTCCCAGCCCGCGCTCTTCGAGGCCGACCGCTCCACCCTGCCCCCGGGCACCGACCGCCTCGCCGCCCTGGTCGAGGTGCACGCCGACCAGCTGCGGCGCCTCGCGGAACTCCCCGACCCCGCGCCCGGCCGCATGCGCCTGCTCGCCGCCGTGGAGTCGGCCGGGGGACTGGCCGCCGCGGAGATGAGCCACCACGGCCTGCCCTGGCGGCCCGACGTCCACGACGAGATCCTCACCGGCCTCCTCGGCCCCCGGCCCCCGTCCGGACAGCGCCCGCCAGTCCTCGCCGACCTCGTCGCCCGCATCGGCGAGGCCGTCGGCCGCGAGGTCAACCCCGACTCCCCCGCGCAGGTCCTGCGGGCCATGGCGTGGATCGGCCACCCCGTCGACTCCACCCGCTCCTGGGTCCTGGAGAAGGTCGACCACCCCGTCGTCCCGCTCCTGCTGCGCTACAAGGAGCTCGCCCGCCTGCACTCCGCCAACGGCTGGACGTGGCTGGACACCTGGGTGCGCAGGCGCCCCGGCCCGGACGGGACCGCCCTCGGGCGCTTCCACCCCGACTACGTGGTCGGCGGCGTGGTGTCGGGCCGCTGGGCCACCCGGGGCGGCGGCGCCCTCCAGATTCCCAGGTCGTTGCGCGGGGCGGTCCGCGCCGACCCCGGCTGGGTCCTCGTCCGCGCCGACGCCGGACAGCTCGAACCCCGCGTGCTCGCCGCCGTCTCCGGAGACGACGCCCTGGCCGCCGCCGCCGCGGAGGAGGACCTGTACGCGCGCCTGGCCGTGCACGTGGGCGGCGACCGCGACCGCGCCAAGATCGGCATGCTCTCGGCCATGTACGGCCAGACCTCCGGCGACGCCGCGCCCCTGCTGGCCACCATGCGCCGCCTCTACCCGCGCGCCCTGGAGTACGTGGACTCCGCCGCGCGCACCGGAGAGGGCGGCGGCATCGTCCGCTCCTGGCTGGGGCGCACCTCGCCCGCCCCCGAGGCCTGGTCCTCCGCCGTCTCCGGCCCGGGAGGCGAGCGCCGCCGCCGCGCCCAGGGCCGGTTCACCCGCAACTTCGTCGTCCAGGCCACCGCCGCCGAGTGGGCCCTGGTCCTGCTCGCCTCGCTGCGCCAGCGCCTGCCGGACATGCCCGAGGGGGCGGGGATCGTCTTCTTCGTCCACGACGAGGTCGTGCTGCACGTGCCCGCGGACCTGGCCGGGGAGGCGGTGCGCGCGGTGGCCGAGGCCGAGGCCACGACCCGCGCCACCCTCTTCGGGGACACCCCGGTGCGCTTCCCGCTGGCCCCCGTGGTGACGAGGAACATCGGGTGAGCACAGGGTGGCGGTCCGGTATCGGACGGCGTGGGCTTCTTGCAAACTCGTCCCGGTACGCCCATTCTTGGATCCGGAAAGTGTAAAACCAGCAACAGGCCGTACGCCGCAGGGGTCCCCCACACCCCGGTCGGCTCACTCGCAGAAAGGTGAGATCCCCCCGTGCGGAGCCGCTTGAGAACGTGTGCGGGAACCACGGCCGCCTTCGCCGTCGCCTTCACCGCCTTCGGGACGACCCCGGCCTGGGCGGAGCCTGTGGTCGAGGACCGTCCCCCCATCAGCGAACAGCTCTCCTCCGGAACCTCCGGCGTCGCCGACCCCCGGCAGGAGGCGTCCGAGCAGCCCCCCGAGGTCTCCGACTCCCAGCTGCGGCGCGACGCCTACGTCGCCCCCTTCCGCGAGGCCCGCAGCACCGAGTACTTCGCGGTCGCCCCCCGCGCCCTGCCGCGCGAGGCCGTCGACGCGGTCCGCGGGATCGAGGGCGTCGAGAGCGTCCTGACCGTGGACGCCGCCCGTGTCGAGATCGAGGGCGAACCCACCTCGGTGCTCGGCGTCAGCCCCTCCAGCTTCCGCAACCACGCCCCCGAGCCCTCCGCCGAGTCCGACGAGATCTGGCAGGGCGTCGCCGAGGGCCACATCGCCCTGTCCAACGACGTCGGCACCGAGCGCGAACTGGAGGTCGGCCGCGAGGTCACCGTCGCGGGCGGTCGCGGAGAGGTCCCCGTGGAGGTGTGGACGCACGCCACCTCCGGCATCGCCGGGATCGACGCGCTGGTCTCCCGCGAGCGCGCCGCCGAGCTGGGCATGCCCAGGGGCAACGCCCTGGTGGTCTCGGCGCCCGAAGCGGACCTGGCCGAGCTGCACGAGGCCCTGGCCGAGGCCCTCGGCGAGGACGTCTCCCTCCAGCTCGTCACCGACTCGCCCGAGCCGCTGGTCGAGGGCGAGGCCGTGGCACCCTCGGTCATCGAGCAGGTCATCGACAGCGCGGAGAGCCAGCTGGGCGTCCCCTACGTCTGGGGCGGCGAGACCCCGGAGGGCGGTTTCGACTGCTCGGGTCTGCTCCAGTGGGCCTTCGCCGAGGCGGGCGTGTCCATCCCGCGGGTCACCCACGACCAGTGGAACGCCGGACAGCGCGTGGAGTTCGACGACCTCCAGCGCGGCGACCTGCTGTTCTGGCGCACGGACCCCACCGCGCCCGACTACATCTCGCACGTGGCCATCTACCTGGGCGAGGGCATGATGCTGGAGGCGCCGCGCACCGGACTGGACGTGCGCGTCACCCCGGTACGCACCGCCAACTACGCCGGAGCCGTGCGCGTCAACACCTGACGCCGCGCGGCCCGGCCGCGCACACGAGACGGGCCGTGGTACCACCGCGCCGGTGGTACCACGGCCCGCTCGTTTCTCCTTGTCCGAAAAACCCAGCCGGGAGGGGAAGGCAGGCCTCGGTCAGGAGGGGGAACAGGGCCGTCACTGAGGGAGGGGGAGACAGCGCACGAGCCCTGATGCGGTGGTATTGAGTTCTGACGGAACGCGGTCGGGAGCTTTCCCGGAGTGCCGTCGCACAGGGTCTACATAAGCAGTGACCGGGCGATTTGGCAAGAGCCCAGATCAATGCAGGTAAGCGCTGTCAATCCCCACCCGGGAGGCATCCCGCTCAACGCCGTGCCGTGTTCCGTGCCGTTTCGTCTTCCTCCGGTCCCGCGCAGTTCAGAGCCGGTTCAGCGGCCGACCGCGTACCCCTGTGAAGCCCGCGCGTCGGCGGCGGCGCGCAGCTCGCCGGTCTCCGGGTCGCGGGCCACCGCGGCCAGGCGTCCCAGCGACCACTCCTGGGCCACCTGCACCTGGTGGCCGCGCCGGCGCAGCTCCTCGACGACCTCCGCTCCCACGCCCGGTTCCACGACCAGTCCGCCCGGAACCGTCTCGCGGGGGTGGAAGGAGCTGGGGAAGGCGGTGGTGTGGAACATCGGGGTGTCCAGGACCTCCTGGAGGTTCTCCACCCCGTTGAGGATCCGCAGCAGGGCGGTGAACGTCCACTGGTCCTGCTGGTCGCCGCCCGGGGTGCCGATCGCCAGCACGGCCTGGCCGTCCTCCCTGGTGACCAGGGTGGGGGACAGGGTGGTGCGCGGGCGCTTGCGGGGCGCCAGGGCGTTGGGGGAGGCCGGGTCGAGCCAGAACATCTGCGCCCGGGTGCCCAGCGGGAAGCCGAGGGCGGGGATGACCGGAGAACTGCTGAGCCAGCCGCCGCTGGGCGTGGCCGAGACCATGTTGCCCCACGCGTCCACGACGTCCACGTGGCAGGTGTCCCCGCGCAGGTCGGCGGGGTTGGCGACGGCGTCCTCGCGCACCGTGGGCTCGCCCGTGGTGCGGTCGCCGGGGGTGTGGCCCGGCACGTACAGCGGCGGTTCGAAGGGCGTGCGGCCGCCGACGGCGCCGGGGCGCTGCTCCATGCTGGCACGGGCCCCGTCGACCAGCGCCGCGCGGCGGGCGGCGTAGTCGGCGCCCAACAGCTCCTTGAGGGGGACGTCCGCGAAGTCGGGGTCGCCGTACCAGGCCTCGCGGTCGGCGAAGGCGAGCTTGGCCGCCTCGGTCACCCCGTGCACGAAGTCGGCGCTGACCCCGTCGAGCACGTCGCGGCCGGTGCCCAGGGCCTCGGCCAGGCGCAGCTGCTGGAGCATGACGGGCCCCTGCCCCCACGGGCCGGTCTTGTGCACGGTGTGGGCGCCGTAGGCCGTGCTCGCGGGCTCCTCGTAGGAGGCGCTCCAGTCGGCCATGTCCTGCGCGGTGAGCAGGGCCCGCTGGGGCTCGCCCGTGCCGCTGGGAACGGGGGAGGACAGGAAGTCCCCGACCGCCTCCGCGACGAAGCCCTGCGACCAGGACCGCCGGGCCGCCTCGATCTGCGCCTCGCGGTCGCCCCCGGAGCCCTCGGCCTCGGCGACGATCCGCCGGTAGGCGGCGGCCAGGGCCGGGTTGCGCAGCCGGGAACCGGGGCGGGGCGCGGCGCCGTGCGGGAGGTAGACGGCGGCCGAACCGGCCCAGTGCCGGGAGAAGACGGGGGCGAGGGCCTCGACGGCGGCGGCGATGCGGTCCAGGACGGGGTAGCCGCGCTCGGCCAGCCCGATGGCGTGGTCGAGCACGTCGCGGACGGTCATGGTGCCGTGGTCGCGCAGCAGCAGCATCCAGGCGTCGAAGGAGCCGGGGACGGTGGCGGCGAGCACGCCGCTGCCGGGGATGCGGTCCATGCCCGCGAAGGCGTCGATGGTCGCTGCGGCGGGGGAGACGCCCTGGCCGCACAGGACCCGGGGGGAGCCCCCGGCGGCCTGGAAGACGACGGGGACCTCGCCGCCGGGGCCGTTGAGGTGGGGCTCGACCACCTGGAGGGTGAACCCCGCGCCGACGGCGGCGTCGAAGGCGTTGCCGCCGCGTTCGAGCAGGGACATGCCCGTGGCGCTGGCCAGCCAGTGGGTGGAGGCGACCATGCCGAAGTCGCCACGGAGCTGGGGGCGGGTGGTGAAACCGGGGGGCATCTGAGCGGGTCCTCCTCAGGGAGCGGTGGTGGCGGGGTCGCCACCGCGGTCCGGTCCGGGCCTGCCCCCGGTGGGGGACGCGGAGGCCGGGGAGGGTGACCGTGGTCACCCGGACGCGGACCTGAGGTGACGGTACATCATGGGTTGTTCATATGAAGGGGCCGATGTCTGGTTTGTGGGGGAGGGCGGCGGGCGGGGACGGCGTGCCGGGGCGGAGCGGTGTCCGGCGCTCGGAGGAGGACGGGGCGTACGGCTCCGGCGGGACGGACGGCTCCGGTAGGAGGTGCGCCTGGTCCGGGGAGGACCGTACGGCCTTGTCCACAGGAAGAACCCGGGGCTGGTGCGTGCGCCCCGCCCCGGGTTGACTGGATGTAGGGGGGCCTCAGGGCCCGCCCGCATCGTGCTGCCCTCCGGCCGCCGTTCCGCGACCGGAGGACGCGTTGCTCAGGAGGTCCCGGCCGGGAAGCTCCACGGCAGGGAGTCCTCCAGCTCGGCCCACTCCTGGGCGCCGATCGGGTCCATGGCCACGCTGGAGTCCACCTCCACGGGCAGGGTGGAGTTCACCTCCTCCAGCGTGCGCGCCACGTTCTCCTCGTGCGTGGCGTCGTGCTTCTCGGCCTCCTCCACGAGCACGGCGATCATCTCACCGAGGTCGGAGATGAGCTCCTCCAGCTCGGTGCGCGACATCTCGACGTCCTCGGCGCAGTGCTCGACGGCGCCGGTCTTGACGCCCTCGTCGCCGTAGTACCAGACGGTGGCCAGCAGGCGGTCGAGGTCCCCGTCGCCGAGCTGCTCCGCGGCCACGGCCCGCTCGACGAACTCCGCGCTGGCCGGGGTCATCTCGCCCAGACGGGTCTCGCCGGTCTCGAAGCTCACGAACCGGCTGACGACGCACTCCTTGGCCATCCGGACGCGGGTCGCTCCGGGCTGCTCGGAACCCGCGGCCCCTCCGGCCTCCGCCGGTGCCTCCTGCGTGCCCTCCCCGGCGGCGGGCTGCTCCTGCGCGGCCTCCCCGCCCTGCTCGGACGGGGTATCAGGGGTCTGTGAGGTCTCGGAGGCCTCGGGGGTCTCCGGAGTCTCGGGCCGCCCGACGGGGGAGGTGTCCGCCGGAGTCCCGTCGGCGGTCACGTCCGCGGAGGACGTGCTCCCGCCCGTCCCAGCGGGCTCCTGCGACTCCTTCCCCTTCTCACCGGTCGGCTCGGACGTCGAACCCGCGGGCTCCTGCGTGCTCCCGCCCGTCCCGGCGGGCTCCTCCTGCGTCGTCCCGCCGCCGGTCCCGCCGCCGGAGCCTCCATCCGAGGCACCACCCGACGCGTCGCCGGATCCCCCGGCGCCGCCCGCCTCCTGGCCGGACCCCTCCTGCGCGGGTCCCTCCGCGTCCGGGTCGTCCTGCGCGGGCTCCTCGGCGGCCGGCTCCTCCGCGGTCGGCTCCTCCGCGGTCGGCTCCTCCGACCCGGCCCCCTCGGGACCGGGCCCCTCCGACTCCGACCCCTCCGGCCCGGGCTCCCCGGCCCCTTCCGCGGGAGCCTCCTTCCTGGTCAGCGACTCCGCCATCCTGACCAGTTCACCGCTGCTCCACTTGTCCGGCTGGAGGTACAGGGCCACGGCCACGCCCGGCTCGTCGAGCCAGAACAGGTCGCCGGTCTCCGGCGACAGGTAGGCCTCGCTGCGCAGCGCCTCACCCGAGTCCAGACGCTCCAGGGTCCTCTCGGGAAGGTGGCCGTACCGGCGCTCGCGCAGGTCGTCGAGCTGTTGCATGCTGTCCGAGCGCAGGATCGAGACCCTGCCGAGCAGTTGGTCGGGCCCGCGCATCCATGACAGCTGCGACTGCCGGTTGCCCAGCCGGTCGGTCGTGGTCGAGGCGTGTATCCCGTGCCGCTCCAAACCGGCGGGCAGATAACCGATCTCGTAGCCGTCCAGGCTGTACGAGGAGACGCCCTGGCTGATCTCCGGCCACGTCAGCGTCCGCATGTCCTTCTCGTCGGCCGCCACCGCCCCCGGGAGACCGACCAGTCCCGACGACGCGATCGCGGCGGCGCCGAGCAGCGCGACCCACCTCTTGTGGTGCTTGCGCATGAGTGTTCCTTCCCATCGACTACTCCTAGTGATGTTCGCAGCCTCTGAGTAATCACCCATGGCCCCGGGGGTCAAAAATCGTACATGAAGTGACCAAATGGATGCATTAAGTGAGAATGTCATCGAACTGCCGGACACATCACCAGATGATGGGCGGCGGATCACCGGCTGCTCCGCAGACGGTAACCGCAGGGTCACCATCCGCACCCAACCTGAGGAAGCAGCCGGCAAGTTCACGCGCACTTGGGAGGTCCGGTGCAGCGCATCGGCATCGTCGTCGCAGCCGTGTCGTTCTTCGTCGTCACCGGCGCGAGCGCATCGTCCGCGACACAGGACACCGACCCCCGGTGGTCGGGCGTCACCAGATCCGCAGTCATCGAGTACACGACATCCGAACGCCCGCTGATCGCCGTCTCCCACCGCGGAGCCTCCGGTCACGCGCCCGAGAACACCCTGGCGGCCCTCGACGCCGCCGACCGGCTCGGAGCCGAGACCGTGGAGGTCGACGTCCAGCGCACGAAGGACGACGTCCTCGTCCTCATGCACGACACCACCCTCGAACGCACCACCGACGTCGAGGAGGTCTTCCCCGACCGCGGCTCCTACGACGTCGGCGACTTCACCATGGAGGAGGTCCGCAGGCTTGACGCTGGCGCGTGGTACGACTCCTCCTTCGATGGGGAGACCGTCCCCACCTTCGCGGAGGGGCTCGACCGCATGGAGGAGCTGGACCTCAACCTCTTCCTGGAGCTCAAGGAACCCGAGCTCTACCCCGGCATCGAGCAGGAGATCGCCGACGAGCTGACCGAGCGCGGAACCTGGCTGGAGCCCAACCCGGCCGGTGAGCCCCGCCGCCTCGTCGTGCAGAGCTTCGACTGGGAGGCGGTGCGGCGCTCCAAGGACCTGCTCCCGTCCGTGCCGCACGCCCTGCTCGGGCGGGTCCCCGAGAGCCGCATCGCCGAGTTCGACTGGGCGCAGATGATCAACCCCAACCACACCACCATCGACGCCGCCTACGTGGAGCGGGTCCACGAGGCGGGGATGGAGATCATGCCCTACACCATCAACGAGCGCTCCCGGATGGACACCGTCCTGGGCTGGAAGGTCGACGGGTTCATCACCGACTACCCCGACGTCGGCCAGGAGGCCATCGCCGCCCAGACCAAGCGGTCCCAGCCGGTGGTCAGGATTCCCACGCTGCCCCTGCCCCGCTGACCCGCGTCGGTCCGGGAACCGCGTCCGCCCCGCGAGGGGGACGCCGTCCCCGGACCGCGCCCGGAGCGCTCCCTGGCCCCGGGCGGTGTCAGGTGGGATGATCGGTCCGACCCACACGAGAACCCCGTTCCGGGGAGACCGCGGCGCGGCCTCCCCGGAACGGGGCGTTCGGACCAGGAGGCGGACACCACGTGAGCGATCGGCTGACCATCCCCCAGGAACACGTCGACTGGCGCACCAAGGGCCTGTGGTGGACGGACGCCCCGATTCCCCTGGAGGAGTTCGCGGCCCGCCGCGACCACCTGTTCACCGGCCCGTTCACCTGGCCGCTGATGGTGCTGCGCGCCTCCGCGCTGGACCGCAACGTCGCCGCGCTCGCCGGCTTCGCCGAGCGCCACCGGCTGCTGTTCGCCCCGCACGGCAAGACCTCCATGGCGCCGGTCCTCATCCAGCGCCAGCTGGACGCGGGCGCCTGGGGGGTCTCCGCCGCCAGCGCCGACCAGGTCCTGGACTTCCGGCGGTTCGGCGTGCGCCGGATCCTGCTCGCCAACGAGCTGCTCGACGGCCGGGTGCTGCGCTGGGCGGCCGGTGAGCTGGACGAGGACCCCGACTTCGAGTTCCTCTTCTACGCCGACTCCGCCGAGGGGGTGGCGGTCGCCGCGGAGGCCGCCGCCGACCGGCCCGGGGGAGGCTCCGCCGGGCGGCCCCTGCGGGTGCTGGTCGAGCGGGGGGTCCCCGGTGGGCGCACCGGCTGCCGCACCCGGGAGGAACTGCTCGCGGTGGCCGCGGCCGTCACCGACGCGCCGGGCCTGGAACTGGCCGGTGCGGCGGGCTACGAGGGGTCGCTCGGCGACGCCGAGGGCGTGCGCGGCTTCCTGCGCGACCTGGTCGGCGACGCCGCGGCGCTGGCCGCCCGGCACGGCCTGGACCGGCCGGTGCTGTCGGTGGGCGGCAGCGCGTGGTTCGACCTGGTCGCGGAGGAGCTCGGCGGACGCGAGGACGTCCTGCCGATCCTGCGCAGCGGCGCCTACGTGGTCCACGACGACGGCCTGTACCGGCGCACCACGCCCTACCGCCGCCTGCCGGAGGGCCCCGACGCGCTGGCCGGGGCCCTGGAGCTGTGGGCCCAGGTGACCTCCACCCCGGAGGAGGGGCTGGCGATCGTCGGCATGGGGCGCCGCGACGCCAACCACGACCAGGGTTTCCCCGTGCCGCGCCGCCTGCGCCGAGAGGACGGGGCCACCGTGGAGGCCGGGGGCATGGAGGTGACCGACCTCAACGACCACCACGCCTACCTGAGGGTTCCGCCGGGGCTGGAGGTCAGCCCCGGCGACCTGGTCTCCTTCGGGATCTCGCACCCGTGCACGGCCTTCGACCGCTGGCGGGTCCTGCCGGTGGTGGACGAGGAGGACACCGTCGTGGAGATGGCGGCCACCTACTTCTGAGGTTCCGGGACAGCGCCCGGGCCCCGGGGCCCGGGCGCCACCGGCTTCCGGGACTCCGAGGGCCCTCGCCCCCGGGGGTCCCGGGGGCCTCCGTTTCCGGAGTCCCATGGGCACCCTCAGCCTCCGGGGCCTCAGAGGCACTCGCCGTTCTCCAAGCCAGAAGCCTGAGGCCCCGAGGGCGCCCTCAGCCTCCGAGGTCCCGAGGACCCTCCGCCCCCGGGATCACCCCCAGCCCACCACCCCCGGGCGGGTGTGCCACGGGCGCGGACCGTCCAGCGGCCGGTACTCCACCCCGACCGCGTCGAGCCGCTCCAGGTGGCGCCTCAGCCGGGGCTCGAACTCGGCGTAGTCGCGCTCACCGGACGACCACACCTGCTCGGCGAAGGCCGACAGCCTGGGGAAGACCATGTAGTCCAGCCTGCGCGGCGTGTCGATGTGCTCGGTCCACACGTTCACCTGCGCGCCCAGCACGTGCGCGGACTCCTGCTCGGTCAGCCCCGGGGGGACCGGCTCGGCCAGGTAGACGTCCTCGGTCCGCAGCAGCGTGCCCACCGGGACGGGCTCGTCCCCGGACTCCGACTGCCGGTAGTCCAGGTAGGAGGTGCGGGTGGGGCTCATGACCACGTCGTGACCGGCTCGCGCGGCCGCGACACCGCCCTCCTCGCCGCGCCACGACATCACGGTCGCCCCCGGCGCGAGCCCTCCCTCCAGGATCTCGTCCCAGCCGACCAGGCGGCGGCCGCGCGAGGTCAGGTGCTCGTCCAGCTGGCGGATGAACCAGCTCTGCAGCTCGTCCTCGTCGGCCAGCCCCTCCTCCTTGATCCGCCGCTGCGCGGACGCGCTCGCCCGCCACTGGGTCTTGGGGCACTCGTCGCCGCCCACGTGCACGTAGGTGCTCGGGAACAGCTCGATCAGCTCGTCGAGGACGCCCCGGTAGAACTCCAGGACGTTGTCGGTGACCGCGAGCACCTCCTCGAAGATGCCCCACTGGTCGCCGACCGGGATCTGTCCGCACTCGCCCAGCTCGGGGTAGGCGTGGATGGCGGCCTGCGAGTGGCCGGGCACGTCGATCTCGGGGACGACGGCCACGTGCCGGGCGTCGGCGTAGGCGACGATCTCGCGGATGTCGTCCTGGGTGAAGAAGCCGCCGTGCGGGCGCTCGTCGAACACGGGCGGCTTCGCGGCGCCCACCTGGCTCCGGGTCCGCCAGGAGCCCACCTCGGTCAGCCTCGGGTAGCGGCGGATCTCCACGCGCCACCCCTGGTCGTCGCTCAGGTGCAGGTGCAGGACGTTGAGCTTGTGCATGGCCAGCAGGTCGATGAACCGCAGCACCTCGCGCTTGGGCACGAAGTGGCGGGCCACGTCCAGCATCACGCCCCGCCAGCGAAAACGCGGCGCGTCGGTGACGCTCACGGCGGGCAGGGTCCACTCGGCGCCGCCCAGCGGGGCGTCCCGGTAGGCGTCGACGGGCAGCAGCTGCCGCAGGGTCTGCGCGCCGTAGAACACCCCGGCGGGGTCGTTGCCCACGATGATGGCGCCCTCGGAGTCCACGATCAGCCGGTAGCCCTCGCGGCCCAGACCCGCCTCGGGGTCCACGCTCAGCCGGACCTGCGCGCTGGCCTCGTCACCGGTGGCCAGGGGCAGGCCGGTGGCCGCTCCGAGTTCACGCTGGAGCCACGTGAGCGTGCCCCGGGCGTCGGGGTCGGCGGACACCCTGGTCGAGGCGGTCAGCGTGAGCCCCCCGGTGTCTCCCGGAGTCGACGAGTTGGGACGGGGGACGAGGAAGGGGGAAGTGTCAGGCACGGTGAACCGCTCCTATCCGGTCTAGACCAATACCGGACATAGTGCCACGTGGCTCCTCGCGGGCACACCCCCTGGGGACAAACGGTCACCCCGCACCCGGAGACAACGGGGTACCGAAACCGTGACCGGGTAGGTGCGGGCGTGGTGGGGTTACCACCACGACGGATGGGGGGTTGGCGTTATCGCCGTGGCGCAGTGCCCGTCCGTACCGTTGCCGAGACGGCGGAACAGAGGGGGTTCGGCGATGCTCAGGAGACGGGGGACACCCGTGGGGCGGTGGCGCTGATGCTGGTGCCGATCCTCATCGCCGTGGCCGGGGCGTTCACCCTGGCGCTGGGTTCCGCCCTCCAGGAGCGCGACGCCGTGCGCGCCCCGGGCGGCCGGGTGGCGAAGGCGGGGTTCCTGCTGCACCTGCTGCGCCAGCCCCGCTGGATGATCGGCAGCGTGGCCGCCGTCCTCGGCGCGGGACTGCACCTGGTGGCCCTCAGCGGCGCGCCGCTGACCATCATCCAGCCGATCGGCGTGACCGGCCTGCTGTTCGCCATCGTGCTGTCGGCCCTGTTCAACCGCCGCCGGGTCAGCCTCTCCCAGATCATCGCCGGAACCGCCGTCATGGTGGGCCTGACCGGCGTGATCTCCCTGTTCCCGCACACCGCCAACAGCCCCGCCATGAGCACCGGCGCGGCGCTGGCGCTCACCGGGGTCACCCTCGGCGCGGGAGCCGCCGTCCACTTCACGGCGCACCGGATGAACAACGGTGTCCGGGCCATCCTGCTCGCCCTGGCGGGCGGGGCGGCCATGGGCACCACCTCCGGCCTGGCACGCGTCCTGGCCGCCAACGCCGTCGGGGACTGGACCAGCCTGATCAGCTGGCTGACCCCGCTCGCCGTGGCCACGGCGGTCTTCGGCGCCCTGCTGATGCAGAACGCCTACCGCACCGGGCACTTCACGGCCGCCTACGCGACCCTCCTGATCACCGACCCCGTGGTCGGCGTGGCCATCGGCGCGCTCCTCCTGGGGGAGGGCGCGCCGCAGACCCTTCCCGCCCAGTTCGGCGCGCTGGTCTTCGCCTGCCTCGCCGTCGCCGGGACCATCGCCCTCGCCCAGGCGCGCCACCGCAACCCCGAGGTCGTCGCCGACACCGAACGCTAAGGAGCAACCACCATGGCCGAACGTCCGCTGCGCGTCCTGATCGCCAGCGACACCTATCCCCCCGACGTCAACGGGGCCGGATACTTCACCCACCGCCTGGCCGAGGGGCTGGCCGGGCGGGGACACCGGGTCCACGTGGTGTGCCCCTCCGAGCAGGGCGACCCCTACGTCACGGTCAACGGCGCGGTGACCGAGCACCGTCTGCGTTCGGCGCCCATCCCCTTCATGCGCGCCGCCGTGCCGCTGGGGATGGGCGGGCACATCGCCAGGATCGTCCAGCGCCTGGACCCCGACGTCGTGCACGCGCAGAGCCACTTCCCGCTCAGCCGCTCGGCGATGCGCAGGGGCCGCGCGGCCGGCGTCCGGGTGGTGCTCACCAACCACTTCATGCCGGACAACCTGTACGCGCACGCCCGGATCCCCACGCCGATGCAGGAGCTCGCGGGCGCCCTGGCCTGGAAGGACATGATCCGGGTGGCGGGGGAGGCCGACCACGTGACCACGCCGACCCCGCGGGCCGCCCGGCTCCTGCGGGAGAAGGGGTTCACGCGCGAGGTCGAGGCCATCTCGTGCGGAATCGACCTGGGCCGCTTCCGCCCCCACGAGGACCCCGCCGCGGCGCGGCGCCGGTTCGGCCTGCCCGACCGGGACACGATCGTGTTCGTGGGCAGGCTGGACGCGGAGAAGAGGATCGACGACACGATCCGGGCGCTCGCGCGGATCGTGCCCGAACGGGACGCCCAGCTGGCGCTGGCGGGTACCGGTCAGCGCGAGGAGGAGCTGCGCGCGCTGGCCGCGGAGCTGGGGGTGGCGGACCGGGTGTTCTTCCTGGGCTTCGTCCCGGACGAGGACCTGCCCCTGGTCTACGCGGCGGGGGACGCCTTCGCGATCGCCGGTGTGGCCGAGTTGCAGAGCATCGCCACCCTGGAGGCGATGTCCACCGGTCTGCCGGTGGTGGCCGCGGACGCGATGGCGCTGCCGCACCTGGTGGAGGAGGGGCGCAACGGGTTCCTCTTCCCGCCGGGCGACCCCGTGCGCCTGGCGGACCGGCTGCTGCTCGTGCTCGGACCCCGGAGGCGCGCCCTGGGCGCGGCCAGCCGTGAACTCGCGCGGCGGCACGACCACCACCGGTCCCTGGAGCGGTTCGAGGAGGTCTACACCCGTCTGCGGGGCGCGGCCCCCGTGCCGGTCGAGAGGCTGGTCGCGGCGTGAGGTGTCCGAAAGGGCCGTTTGATTGATATTTCGATTCTTCTGCCACTTTCCGTATTCTTTGCGTAGCGACCGGTGATGTTGCCCCTGTGCGGGATACACAAGATGTTGTGTGGTTCGAAGGGATCAGTGCACAGTCCGGCCGAGGAAACCCCACAGAGGGCCTCACCGATCGGCTCGTCAGCGCCGAGCGGGAGGCGGGGTTCCACGAGCGCGACATGTCGGTGTTCGAACGCGAGCGCATCGACCTGGAGCACCGGGTGAACCGGATGGAGGCCGAGCTGGAGGCACTGCGCAAAAGAAGACTGGAAGCCTACGCCCGATGGTGGAACGCCCGAGACGACCGTGACCGGGCACTCCACGTCTGCCGCAGACTGCGCCGCCGGATCGACCGGACACGCGGCAGGGACAGAGAGTGAACGGCGACGAACGTGGTCCGGCCCCGGGGGTTCGGGCCACGCGTCGTTCCACGGCGGACCGGACCGGTACCGGTGGTCAGGCCACCGTCATCCCGGCGATCTCCCTGTTCACCTGCTGCGCGGCGTCCCTCAGCGCCGCCAGCGTCACCTGCACCGCCGGTCTCCTCGCCGCCACCGACCGCACCACCGCGTACACGTGCCGCTCGGGCGCGGACGCGGGCAGCCTGCGGTAGACCAGCCCCGCCGGAGCCCCCACCATCGCCAGGGCCGGGACCGCGGCGATCCCGATCCCGCGCGACACCAGGCTCAGCACCGTTCCCAACCCCTCGAACTCCCAGGCGGCGGAGGGCAGTCCGCCCACCTCGGACAGGAGCCGGTCCGTTCCGTAGCGCGAACGCTCGCTCTCGGGCGTCACGATCCACGACTCGTTCAGCAGCCCCTCCAGCGCCACCGGTGTGGAGGGGTCGGCCAGCGCGTGCCCCCGGGGCACCGCCAGCACCATCGGGTCGCGCATCAGGTTGATGTGCCGCAGCCCGCTCTCCGGCCCGCGCCCGGGGTGCTGCCCGGACCAGTCGTCGACCAGGGCGATGTCCACCTCCCGCGAGCGCACCTGCTGGGTTCCGGTCGCCAGCAGGGTCTGGCGCAGCAGCAGCTGCATCCCCTCGTGCCGGCGCAGCGGCGGCACCAGCAGGGGCGCGAACGCCACGGCGGCGGTCGGGAACGCCGTGACGGTGACCACGCCCAGCGCCAGGTCCGACTGCTCGGCGAGCACCGACTCGGTCGCCTCCACCAGCGCCAGGATGTCCTCGGCCTGGGTCACCAGGAGCCGCCCGGCGTCGGTGAGCTCGGCGCCCCGCGCGGAGCGGTCGAGCAGCGCGACGCCCGTCTCCCTCTCCAGTGTGGCCAGTTGCTGGGACACGGCCGAGGGCGTGTAACCGAGGGCGCCAGCGGTGGCGGAGATGGTTCCCCGGATGCTGAACTCGCGGAGGACGTGCAGGCGGCGCAGATCGAGCATAAGAAAACCTTACTCTCAGCATCGAAAAGACGCGCTTGTACTGATGCCGGGATCTGGGCAGTGTGTGGGGTGACGGGACGTCCTCCCAGGTGGAGCGGCAGCCCACGCAGTCCATGTGCAGTACACGCATCACCCGCATTCACGACAAACCGGAGATGAGTCCTCGATGACCGTCACTGTGTCCGCGACCCTCGCCGTCAACGAAGCGCTCGCCGAGAAGCGTCGCCAGGGAGTCCGCGTGCTCCCCCTGGGCTTCGGCGAGGCCGGACTTCCGGTCCACCCGGTCATGCGCGACCGGCTCACCGCGGGGAACGGCGCCAACGCCTACGGTCCCGTCGCCGGGTCCGAGGCCCTGCGCGAGGCCGCCGCCGGGTACTGGGAGCGCCGCGGGCTGCCCACCGACCCCGGGCTGGTCATCGCCGGGCCCGGCAGCAAGCCGCTCCTGTACAGCCTCCTGCTGGAGATCGGCGGCGACACCGCGATCGCCGCGCCCAGCTGGGTCAGCTACGCCGCGCAGAGCCGCCTGGTGGGGCAGCGGCCCGTCATGGTCCCCACGGCCACCGGCGAGGGGGGCGTGCCCCAGCCGGACCTGCTGCACGCCGCCGTCACCGCGGCCCGCGAGGAGGGGCGCACGGTCAACGCCGTCATCGTCACCGTTCCGGACAACCCGACCGGCACCGTGGCCAGCGCCGACACCGTCCGGCGCCTGTGCGAGGTGGCCCGCGAACTCGACCTGGTCGTCATCTCCGACGAGATCTACCGCGACCTCGTCCACCCCGCGGCCCCCGGCGAGGAGCCCGCCGAGGTGCACAGCCCCGCCGAGTACGCGCCCGAGCGCACCGTCATCTCCACCGGCCTGAGCAAGAACCTGGCCCTGGGAGGCTGGCGCATCGGCGTCGTGCGCCTGCCCGACTCCGAGATCGGCCACCGCCTGCGCGGCGGGCTGCTCGGGGTGGCCAGCGAGATCTGGTCGAGTCCGGCCGCCCCCGTCCAGGAGGCCGCCGCACACGCCTTCACCGAACCCGCCGAGCTCCTGGACCACGTCGACCGCAGCCGCCGCCTGCACGGCATCGTCGCCGGTGCGGTCACCGAGGCGTTCGTCCGCGCGGGCGCGACCGTGGCCGCCCCCCGGGCGGCCTTCTACCTCTACCCCGACTTCGAGCCGCTCCGGGAGCGGCTGGCCGCCCTCCACGGTGTGGCCACCGGCCCGGACCTGACCGGGCTGCTGCTGGACCGCTTCGGGATGGGTGTGCTGCCCGCCGCGGAGTTCGGGGAGGGGACGGGAGCCCTGCGCATGCGGGTCGCCACCAGCCTGCTCTACGGAGACTCCGAGGAACGCCGCTACGCCGCCCTCGCCGCCACGGACCCGCTGGCGCTGCCCTGGATCCGCGCCCACCTCGACCGCCTCGACGAGGTCCTGGGCGCACTGCTCCCCGTGAGCGCCGACGCCGGGGGCGTCCTGTCCCGGTCCACCGAACCACAGGCGGTCAGCTGACCGGTCCCAGCGTCCGCCCCGTGTAAGGGGGCGGGGCGGACGCACCGCCCCCCGGCCTCCCCCGGCCGCTCCTGCCGGGGGAGGCCGGATCCCTGGCCGGTTCCGTGCGGCGGGGCGTTCGCGCCCCGGCGCTCACCTCAGGCCGGACGTGGCGCCTCCCAACCCCGCCTCGCGCGCGGCCAGTTCCGCGCTGGAGGCGATCACCGCCCGGTAGTGGTCGAGCAGCTGTGCACCGACCGCCTCCCACGTACGGTGCTCCACCGAGGGCCGGGCGCCCCGCGCCATCCGCTCCCGCACCTGACGGTTGTGGGCCAGCCGACCCACCGCCACCCGCAGCTCGCGCACCGAGTCCGGGGCGTACAGCAGCCCGTTGCGTTCGGGCGCCACCAGGTCCAGCGGCCCGCCCGAGGCGGGGGCCACCACCGGCACCCCGGAGGCCAGCGCCTCCTGGACGGCCTGGCAGAACGTCTCGTCCGCCCCGGTGTGCACGAACACGTCCATGGACGCGTACAGGCGCGACAGGTCGCCGCCGGTGCGCTGCCCGGTGAACACCGCGTCGGGCAGGCGCCTGCGCAGACGCGCCCGCTCGGGGCCGTCCCCCACCACGACCAGCCTGATCCCGCGCAGGCGGGACACGTGTTCCAGCATCTCCACCCGCTTGTCCCTGGCCAGCCGCCCCACGTAGCCCACGATCGTCTCCCCGCCCGGTGCGAGCCTGCGCCGCAGTTCCTCGTCGCGGTGCACGGGGGAGAAGCGCTGGGCGTCGACCCCGCGGCGCCACAGGTCCAGCCGGGGGAACCCCCGCGCGGACAGCGCCTCCATGGTGGCCGAGGACGGCGCCAGCGTGCGGTCCACCGCGGCGTGCGTGCGCCGCAGCAGCGACCACAGGGTGTCCCCGCCGGGCAGGCGGTAGCGCCCGGCGAAGCCGGGAAGGTCGGTCTGGAACACCGCCACGGTCGGCAGCGCCCACCGGCGGGCGGTCTCCACGGCCGCCGCCCCGAGCAGGGCGGGGGAGGCCAGGTGCAGCACGTCGGGGGAGAAGGCGCGGATCGCCGCGGTCATCACGCGCCGGGCGGGCAGCCCCACGGAGAAGTCGCGGTAGAACGGCAGGGGCACGGAGGGCAGCCGGACCACCGGGAAGCCCGCGTAGGAGGAGGGGCCGGTCCCGGGGGCCAGCACCAGGGCCTCGTGGCCGCGCGCGGCCAGCAGGTCGGCGACCCGGCACACGGAGTTGGTCACCCCGTTGACCTGGGGGAGGAAGGACTCCGTCACGATCGCCACGCGCAGCGGACCGCGGGCGTCGGCCGGGGGCACGCGTGTGGCCGGGGGCAGGTGAGCGGCCGGGGACGGGTGAGTGGCCGGAGACGTACGGTCGGTCGGGGACATGCGGGTGGCTCCCAACGCCGGGGGGACGGCTGCCTACGCCGGGGACGGCTGTCTCCGACGCTAGGCTCGTGGGGTGAACCTCGGTTTGGGCGCGGGGGAACCGCGCCCGAAGACCAGGCGTGGGCAGTTCGAGCGGTCGGTGACCGCGCCCGTGTGCCCGTGTGTCCGCCGGGTGACCCTCCGGTGGATATGATTGCTGAATGTAGCCAATATATTGCTCTAAGGAGTCATGCGGTGACCCTCGTGGAATGGGCCGAAACAGTCCGAAGCGAACTGGGCCTGACCGGTACCGAACCGCTCCGCAAGGAGGACGTCGACCGGGTGCTCGACCTCGCCCGGGACGCCGCCCACTCCGTGGCCCGGCCCGCCGCGCCCCTCACCACCTACCTCCTGGGTGTGGCGGTGGGGCAGGGCGCGGACCCCGAGGAGGCCGCGGCGGCCCTCAGCAGACTTGCCCTGGCCCAGGCCGAGGAGGAGGACCGCACCTAGGTCCCCGCCCCGGCCGCGGCCCGTCGCGGTCGCGCAGGCCCGCCGTCCGCACCGGCCGCACCGGACCGGGTTCCGTGCCGGGCCGTGTTCCGTGCGGGCCGCACCGGCTCTACGGGCGCCACCGGGCGTTGCCGTCCTCCGCCCCCGGCCCCCGACAGGCGCGCGAGCCTGCCGGAGAACGCCGCCCGACCCGGCGGTACGCGGAAGAGGAACCGGAAGTTCCCGAAGAAACCGGCATGTGGATCACGTGTGATGTGTTCGTTACGCGTCGATGCAATTCTTTGCCGGTATCGCGGGCCTTCACCAGTGCCGAAGCGATCGCGAGGGCGTCGGATCCCCCGTACTCCAGTACCGGCGGCCCCTCGTCCCCACCACTCACCGATAGGGAGATCCCCTGTGGACCAGCTCCTCGAAATGGCTGGCATCGTCAGCAGCATCATCTGGGGGCCCTTCGTCCTCATTCCGCTGCTGTTCGGTGTCGGCCTGTTCCTCACGATCCGTCTCCGCCTGCTCCAGCTCCTGCGGCTGCCGCACGCACTGTGGCTCGCCATCGTCCGGCGCAAGGAGGACGACTCCGTCGAGGGCGACATCTCCCACTACCAGGCGCTGAGCACGGCCCTGGCCGCCACCGTCGGCGTCGGCAACATCGCCGGCGCCGCGCTCGCGATCGGCGTCGGCGGCCCCGGCGCGCTGTTCTGGATGTGGGTCGTCGGCTTCCTCGGCATGGCCACCAAGTACAGCGAGGCCCTCCTGGGCGTGAAGTTCCGCCGCACCGACGCCAAGGGCGAGCAGAGCGGCGGCCCGATGTACTACCTCAAGTACGGGATCCGCGGCGGCCTGGGCACCACCCTGGGCGTGGCCTTCGCGGTCTTCGGCGCCATCGCCGCCTTCGGCATCGGCAACGGCACCCAGGCCAACGCCGTCGCGCAGCAGATCACCAGCGTCACGCCGCTGGACACGTGGATGGTGGGCCTGGCGCTCGTCGTCCTCGCGGGCGCCGTCATCCTCGGCGGCATCAAGAGCATCGGCCGCGTCGCCTCCGGCCTCGTGCCGATCATGATCATCGGCTACGTGGGCGTCTGCCTGGTCATCCTGGCCGCCAACTGGGCCGCCATCCTCCCCGCGCTCCAGCTCGTGGTGACCGACGCCTTCACCGGCACCGCGGCCACGGGCGGCTTCGCCGGTGCGGGCATCATGCTCGCCATCCAGCAGGGCTTCGCCCGCGGCATCTTCTCCAACGAGTCGGGCCTGGGCACCGGGGCCATCGCCGCCGCCTCGGCCAAGACCAACCAGCCGGTCCGCCAGGCCATGGTCTCGATGACCCAGACCTTCATCGACACCATCATCGTGGTCACCATGACCTGCCTGGTCATCATCACCACCGGCGTCTGGGTCGACGGCGACGAGGACGGCTCGCTGATGACCAGCAACGCCGTCTCCCAGGGCCTGGAGACGATCAGCCCCGCGCTCGCCCCGGCCGGCGCCGTCATCGTGGCCGTCGCGGTGGCCGTGTTCGCCTTCACCACCCTGCTCGGGTGGGCCTACTACGGCGAGCGCTGCATGGTGTTCCTGGGCGGACGCCGCCTGGTCCTGCCCTACCGCCTGGTGTTCATCGCCGTCATCTACGTGGGCTCGGTCGCCAGCCTGGACTCGGTCTGGCTGTTCAGCGACATCGCCAACGGCCTGATGGCCCTGCCCAACCTCATCGGGCTCCTGCTGCTGTCCCC
This sequence comes from Nocardiopsis synnemataformans DSM 44143, assembly GCA_000340945.1. Classification (GTDB taxonomy): domain Bacteria; phylum Actinomycetota; class Actinomycetes; order Streptosporangiales; family Streptosporangiaceae; genus Nocardiopsis; species Nocardiopsis synnemataformans. Next base: position 28,142 of record ANAW01000121.1, read on the forward strand.
GGTCATCGTGGCGGAGACGCGCAAGTTCTTCGCCCACCCCGACTGGAGGGACCCGGACAAGGTCATGGAGGACGTGACCAAGAAGTAGCTCCGCCTCCGCGGGAGGACGGGACGGGGAGGGGGGACCGGCGCGGAGCCGGTCCCCCCTCGGCGTCGGGTCCCGCCCTCTACCACCAGGCGTGGAAGTGGTGCACCGGGCCCTGTCCGCCGCCCGCGTCGATCTCGTCGGCGCGCCGGATGGCCTCGGTCAGGTAGTCCTTGGCGTCGCCCACCGCGGCGGCCACGTCCGGCCGCTGCGGCAGCAGGGCCGCGATCGAGGAGGACAGGGTGCACCCGGTTCCGTGCGTGTTGCGCGTGGCCACCCTCGGGGCGCGGAACTCGACCGGGTCGGCGTCCCGGGAGACCAGGACGTCGACGCTCTCCCCGCCCGACAGGTGGCCGCCCTTGAGCAGGACCCGGCGCGGGCCGAGCTCCAGCAGCCGCCAGGCCTGGGCGCGCATCGACGCCAGGTCGGTCGCCTCGGGCTCCTCCAGCAGGTCGGCGGCCTCGGGCAGGTTCGGGGTGACCAGGTCCGCGTGGGGCAGGAGCTTGGTGCGCAGCGCGTCCACGGCCGAGGCCTCCAGCAGCCGGTCCCCGCTCTTGGCGACCATCACCGGGTCCACCACCACGTTCGGCAGCGCGTGGCGGTCGATCGCCTCGGCCACGGCCTCGGTGACCTCCGAGGTGCCCAGCATGCCCACCTTGACCGCGTGCACGGCGGCGTCGGCGAAGAGGGTGTCCATCTGCTGGGCGACGAACCGCGCCGGAACCGGGTGGACCCCGGTGACGCCGCGCGTGGACTGTGCGGTGAGCGCGGTGACCACGGTCATCCCGAAGGTCCCGTGCGCGGAGAAGGCCTTGAGGTCGGCCTGGACGCCCGCGCCCCCGCTGGGGTCGCTGCCGGCGATGGACACGATGTTGTACGCGCTCATGGCGTTCCTTCGCTAGTGCTAACTAGGGCAGGTTCGACGGGTGTGCTCTCAGCCGGGAACGCGTCCCGGCACCCCGCGCCTCCGGGACCGCGTCGGCGGCCCCGTCCGGTATGTGCTTGTCGGTGCGTTCCGGGCAGGATACCCACAGAACGCCGAAGGGGTCCGCCCGGGGATGCGGGCGGACCCCTGGAGGGGGTTCACGGGGGACGGCGCCCCGGGGGGAGGGGCCTCGGGCGGGGGACCCGCGGCGGGGGTGCCTCAGGCGGAGGTGCCCTCGGTCCGGCGGGCCTTGGTCCGCTTGTAGACGCGGGCCAGGATGAACCACAGCACCAGCAGGCCGATGATCACGACCACGACGTTGCTGATCACGCCGCTCCACTGGGCCAGGATGGGCTCGATGGCCGGGCCGAAGACGTAGCCGAGGCCGATCCAGATCGTGTTCCACACCGCGGAGCCGATGACCGTGTACAGCGAGAACTTGAACAGGGGCATCCGCTCGATCCCGGCGGGCACCGAGATGAAGCTGCGGACCAGGGGCACGCACCGGCCCAGCAGGACGGCGAGGCCGCCGAACCGGGTGAAGAAGCGCTCGGCCTTGTAGAAGTCCTCGATCTCCAGCAGCGGGGTCTTCTCGACCAGCCAGGCCGTGCGCTCGCGGCCCAGGAGCGCGCCGATCGCGTAGAAGCCCCACGCGCCGACCAGGCAGCCGATCGTCGCCCACACGATGGCGAGCCACACGTTCATGTGTCCGGCGTAGGCGAGGAACCCGGCGCCGGGCAGGACCGCCTCACTGGGCATCGGCGGGAAGAAGGTCTCGATGAACAGCGCCACGCCGACACCGGGTTCGCCCAGGGTCGTCATCAGGCTCAGGACCCACCCGATGAATCCCTCGTACTCGTGGGCGACGTCGACGTCCGTCGTCGATGCCGCGGTCATCAGCAGATTCGTTGTCATGCGGTTGTCGTTCCCGTTCTCAGACGTGGGTGGGTGGGGTGGCGGCGAGGGGGCGCCCGGCACCGGTGGTCGTGTGGTCCGCGCCGCCGGAGGACGTGGCGCGGGGGTCCCTGGCGGGGGCGGCCGCGCCGCCGCGGGGCGTGGCCTCCGCGGCACCCGCGGCTCCGCCGCGTACCCCGTCGAAGAGGTGGCTGCCTACTGGGTCTGGCATATGGGGTGTCGTGCGCCCCCGGATCGTCGCCCGATCGGGGGCGCCCTCCTCCGTCCTGGTGGTGTCACCGCACGCGCGCCGTGTGCGCGGGTGGAAGGGCGGGTCAGGGATGGTCCGCGAGGTCCACGGTTCCGACCGGGTGCGCGGTGGAACCGGTCGGCCCCGGCCGGGAGTGTGCTGCGACCCGGTCGGAGCGGGGGAGAGGAAACCGTGGGGCCTGGAACCAGGCGACGCCAGTCTAGCGGTGGCGGAGCGGGCGGAGAGCGGGCGGAAACATGCGCAACCCCTGTTTCGGCTGGGTAAGTCCGTATTGACCCTGTGCCCGAAATGAAGGGTCCCGTACCGCCCGGGTGCGGAGTTCCGCAGTGGGGGACCGCGGAACCCGGGAGTCCGGCCGCGGGGCCTGCCCCGGGTACGGCTCCGGGCCCGTTCCGGAAGCCGGGCCGGGATCCGGAACGGGATCGGGGTCGGCGCTCAGGGGACGAGCGGGACGGCGGGAGCGGACGCCCCGGTCCCGGTGACCGACGCCGCCCACCGGTAGTCCTGCTTGCCGACCGCCGTACGCCGCACCCGGTCCACGAAGTGCACGGTCCGCGGCACCTTGAACCCCGCCAGCCGCACGCGGCAGTACGCGCGCAGCTCGGCCTCCTCCAGGCGGGCGTCCGCGGCCAGCGAGACCAGCGCGGTCACCCGCTGCCCGAGGTACTCGTCGGGCGAGGGCACCACGATGGCGTCCTCCACCGAGGGGTGCGCCTTGAGCGCGGCCTCCACCTCTTCGGGGTAGACCTTCTCCCCGGCGGTGTTGATCACCGCGCTCCCGCGTCCCAGCAGCGCGATCGAGCCGTCCGCGTCCCACGTCCCGAAGTCGCCCGACAGCGCCCAGCGGCGCCCTTCGGCGTCGGTGGGGAAGGTGCGGGCGGTCGCCAGGGGGTCGTTGTAGTAGCCCAGCGGGATCCGTCCGGTGCGTGCGATCCGCCCCACCTCGCGCGAACCCGGGGGCAGCGGGCGCAGGGACGCGTCCAACACCGCGATGCTGCCGCCCATGGTGAAGCTGCGGCTGCCGGAGGGGCCGACCCGGGCCGGGACCTCCGACGGACCGGCCGGTTCGGCGCCGGTCGCCGAGCCGCACACGCCCGTCTCCGAGCCCCCGTAGGCGTCGGAGAGGGACACGTCCTCGCGCCAGGCGTGCCACAGCGCGCGCACCGCCGGGGTGAGCGGGGTGCCGCCGGAGCGGATCGAGGCCAGGTCCGGGCACAGCCCGGGTTCGGTGAGCAGGTGGCGGGCCAGCGGGCGGGCCATGGCGTCGCCCACGAGCTGGAGCACGTGCGCGCCCTCCCGGTGCGCCGTCTCCAGCACCCGGTCCGGACGGAAGCTGCGGTCGGTGGACAGCACCACCCTCTTGCCGCACAGCAGCATGCTCAGCGCGTTCCACTGCCCGGCCGCGTGCATGAGCGGACCGAGGACCAGCATGCGCTGTTCGAAGCAGCGCGCGGCGCGCTCGGCCACCTCCTCCGGGGTCCGGGCGCTGGGCGTGCCCGGAGCGCGGCGCTCCAGGGCCGCGCGGAAGATGTCCGCCTGCCGCCACAGCACGCCCTTGGGGTAGCCCGTCGTGCCGCCGGTGTAGAGCAGGTAGTGGTCCTCGCCGCTGGTCGGCGGCAGGGCCGCGTCGTCGGGCGCCGAGGCCAGCGCCTCCTCGTAGTCGCCGCCCTCCGCCTCGCGCGCGGAGCCGTCCGCGACGAGCAGGACGTGGCGCAGCCGGGGCAGGTCGGAGCGGACCGTGGCCACCGCCCCGGCCAGCGAGTCCTCCGCGATCAGCGCGACCGCGTGCGAGTCGGCCAGGACGTGGCGCAGCTCGCCCGCGACGTAGCGGTAGTTGACGTTGACCGGGACCGCTCCCGCGCGCAGGATCCCCAGGAAGGACTCCACCCACTCGGCGCGGTTGAACGCCAGGACGGCGACGTGCTCGCCGGGGCGCACGCCCGCGCCGACCAGGTGGCGGGCCAGCCGCTGCGAGCGCTCGCGCAGGGCGCGGTAGGTGAGCCGCCGGGGGCCGGCGACCAGGGCGGTCCGGTCGGGCACGGCGTCGGCGACCGCCGCGAACAGTCGGGAGAGGGAGAAGGGGGCGTCCGGGGACGCGGAAGTGGGCACGCCTGACCTCCCGGGCACGGTCGACGGGGCCGTCCACGGCACGGGGCTCGCGGCGGCTGAGTGGCTGTTGGTGCGACCGTACCCCTCGGAGGAGGGCCCGACCGCCGTCGGGGCTGTGGAGCGCGTCACCAGGGGCGTTATCGCAGGTCACCACGGATGTGACGGTCCCGCTCAGAGGGTGTGCGCGGCGTTTCGCGGACGGGTTTTCGGGCATCGCCCCCGCGCTGTGATCTCTCCCACCCCTTGTGGGCTCACCGGATCATCTGCTCAACTCTTGGGGACCTCCCGCCGAAGGGGCGCGATCCGGCCCGACGGTGGGTATCAACTGTCTGACATCGGTCAATGGTGATCGGAGCGGCTAGATGGGCAACACCCAGAACCTGGGACAGCGGGACTCCGCCGGGAACCCCGGTGGAGAGGCACTCTCCGGCGCGGACCACATCGCGCTCGCACGGGCGCGGTCGGCGCACAACTACTCACCCCTTCCCGTCGTGATCGCCGAGGGCCGTGGCGCCTGGGTGACCGACGTCGAGGGCAGGAGGTACCTGGACTGTCTGGCCGGGTACTCCGCCATGAACTTCGGCCACCACAACCCCGACCTGCTCGCGGCGGCGCACCGGCAGATCGACCGGGTGACCCTCACGAGCCGGGCCTTCTACAACGACCAGTTCGGCCCGTGGGTCAGCGCCCTCGCCGACATGGTCGGCAAGGAGAAGGTCCTGCCGATGAACACCGGCGCCGAGGCGGTGGAGACCGGCATCAAGGTGGCCCGCAAGTGGGCCTACGAGGTCAAGGGCGTGCCCGAGAACGAGGCGACCATCGTCGTGGCGGGCGCCAACTTCCACGGCCGCACCACCACCATCGTCTCCTTCTCGTCGGACCCGGAGGCCAGGACGGGTTTCGGGCCCTACACGCCGGGTTTCCGGTCGGTTCCCTACGGTGACGCCGAGGCCATCGAGGCCGCCATCGACTCCACGACCGCGGCGGTCCTCATCGAGCCCGTGCAGGGCGAGGCGGGGGTGATCGTGCCGCCGCCGGACTTCCTGCCCCGGGTCAGGGAGATCTGCGACCGTGAGCGGGTGCTGCTCATCGCCGACGAGGTGCAGTCGGGCCTGGGCCGCACCGGGACGATCCGGGCCTGCGAGCACAGCGGGGTGGTCCCCGACGCCTACCTGTTCGGCAAGGCGCTGGGCGGCGGCATCCTGCCGGTGTCGGCGATGGTCGCCGACGAGGACGTGCTCGGCGTCATCCAGCCGGGCCAGCACGGCAGCACGTTCGGCGGCAACCCGCTGGCCGGGGCGGTCGGGAGCACGGTCGTGCGGATGCTGACCGAGGGCCCCTACCTGGAGAACACGCGCCGCCTGGGGGAGGTGCTCAAGCGCCGCCTCAAGGAGTTCGTCGGCGACGGGGTGGTGTCCGCGCGCAGCATCGGGCTGTGGGCGGGCATCGACGTCGACCCGTCGCTGGCTTCGGGCCGGGAGCTGTGCGAGCGCCTCGCCGAGCACGGCGTCCTGGTCAAGGACACCCACGGCTCCACGGTGCGGATGTCGCCGCCGCTCGTGATCAGCGAGGAGGACCTCAACTGGGGTCTGGACCGCTTCGCCGAGGTGATCCGGGAGCTCCAGGCGGGCCGGTAGCGAGGACGCGGGCCCGGGCGCGACCGCCGGTCGCGCCCGGCCCCGGGGCGGGTGGGGCGCCGGTCCCCGCCCGCCCGTGTCCTGTCAGGGGGCGTCGGCCTCGTTGTCGGGCGCCTCGGTGGCGAACTCCGGGTCGAGCGGCCCGCCCAGCTCCGACCTCAGCTGTTCGGGGTCGACCTTGTCCAGGGTCTCCCGTGCCACGTAGACCTCCCGCTCGGGGCCCTCCACGATCTGGAGGCGCACCCGCTCGGCGATGGACAGCTGTCCTTGCGCGGTGGGGTGGAAGCTCGCCCGGTCCACGCGCAGGCCCTCGCCGAACTGCCCGAGGACGATGCCGTTGAGCCAGGCCGCGTCGGCGCTCACCTCGTGCCCGCTCAGGGCGGAGAAGGTGTTCACGTACTCCACGCTGCCGGTCTCGCGCCCGCCGTAGACGTCGCCGTCCACCAGGTAGACCGTGTCGCGGATGAGCTCGTTGAACCGCTGGGCCAGGCCGTTCAGCCACAGCTGGTCGCTCCTGGTCAGCGTGTAGTACATGCCCTGGGGGTCCTCCGGGAACAGCCGGGGGTAGCCCAGCACCAGGACGCGGGCGTCGGGCGCGCGGTCGCGGACCTCCCCGAGGATCTCGGTCAGGGTCTCCTCGAAGGTCCTCATCCGCCTGTCGACCTCCTCCTCCTGCTCGACGCAGACGCTGCTCTCCAGCAGCGGCATCCGCACCATGCAGGTGCGCAGGACGGGGATGAAGCCCAGGTCGTTGCCGCCGATGCCCAGGGTCACCAGGGACGTGTTCTCGGTGACCCGATCGATCTGCGAATCGGAGGTGCCGATCTGCTCGATCATCTCCGAGCCCTTGTGGCTGCTGCACGCGTAGAAGGCCAGCGAACCGGCGAAGTCGAACTCCTCGGCGATCACCCGGGGGTAGGCGTTCTCCGAACGCCAGCAGCCGCCCGCCTCCGCGGTGTCGGGGGCGTAGTCGCCCGCGCCGTCACCGGAGGAGTAGGAGTCGCCCAGGGCCACGTAGTTGCCCCACAGCGCGGCCTCCTCGGGCTCCATCCGGACCCGCCAGTCGGTCTGCTCCTCCTCGGTGATCGGGGGGAGCTCCTCGGCCGGGCACACGCCGTCGGTGGTCTCGCACCACAGGGCCACCAGGCCCTCGCGGGTGGCGGGCAGCGCCAGGACGGCCACCATGACCAGGATCAGCGTGACCGAGACGGCGGCGGCGACCCGGGACCGCCGGCGCCGTCGGCGCGGGCGCCCGTCACCGTCCTCGCCGCCGCTGTCCTCGCCGTCCCCGCCGGAGCCGTCACCGCCGCTGCCGTCGTCCGCTCCGTCACCGGAACCGCCGTGGCCTTCGGAGCCGCCGGTGCCGCCCGGCACCGCGCTGGCTCCGCCGTCGCCGGAGCCACCGGTGTCCGTCGGGTCGCCGGTGCCGTTCGCGTCCTTGCCGGAGGGGTCCTCGGGGACCGGCTCCGGCGCCTCGGGGCCCTCACCACGTGCTGACACGGCCGCTATCGCCTCCCCAGGTCCCGGCGGGCAGTCGTCACCTCCGCAAGACTATCCGGGGCGGTTCGCCGCGATGACGTCCACGACCCGGTCGACGTCGGCCACGCTCAACGTCGCCCGGGCGGTCAGCCGCAGCCGGGACCGGCCGTCCGGGACCGACGGCGGGCGGAAGCAGCCCACGCGCACACCCGCGGCCAGGCAGGCGTCGCGCCAGGCCAGAGCGGCCTCGGGGGAGGGCGCCAGCACCGACACCACCGCGGCGTCCGGGACGCTCGCGGGCAGCCCGCGCCCGCGCAGCCCCTCCGCCAGCCGCCGCGCGCGGTCGCGCACCGCGTCGGCCAGCCCGGGTTCGGCGCGCAGCACGCGCAGCGCGGCCAGGGCCGCGCCCGCCGAGGCGGGCGCCAGCCCGGTGTCGAAGACGAACGTGCGCGCGGTCTCCGTCAGGTGGCGGACCACCCTGTGCGAACCCAGCACCGCGCCGCCCTGGGAGCCCAGCGACTTGGACAGGGTCACCGACACCGCGACGTCGTCCGCGCCGCGCAGCCCGGCGGCGGTCGCCGTCCCGCTCCCGCCGGGCCCCACCACGCCCAGGCCGTGCGCGTCGTCCAGCAGCAGGGCGGCGCCGTGCCCGCGGGCCGCGCGCGCCAGGGCGGCCGCGTCGGTGAGGTCTCCGTCCACCGAGAACACGGTGTCGCTCAGCAGCAGGGCCCGCCCCCGCGCGGTCGCGAGCGCCTCGGCGGCCCGGTCGGCGTCGGCGTGGTCGTAGAGCGCCACGCGCGCCCCCGAGGCCCGGGCCAGGCGGGTCGCGTCGATGAGGGAGGCGTGGTTGTGGCGGTCGCACACCAGCAGGGGAGGGGCGCCGCCGTCGGGCGCGGTCAGCGCGGTGACCATCGCCAGGTTCGCCGCGTACCCGGACGAGAACACCAGCGCGGACTCCGTGCCGTGGAAGCCGGCGAGTTCGCGCTCCAGCTCCCGGTGCAGGACGGTGTCCCCGGTGACCAGCCGCGATCCGCCCGCGCCCGCGCCCCACACGCGGGCGGCGTCCCCGGCGGCGGCCACCACGTCCGGGTGGCGCAGCAGTCCGAGGTAGTCGTTGCCCGCCAGGTCCAGCAGGCCGTCGACCGCGGGCCGGGGCGTGGCGCGCCGCGTCAGCCCGGCCTCCGCGCGTCTGAGGGCGGCGCCGTCCAACCACGCGAAGGGATGTCCCGGGGGCAGCGCCCGCGCGGAGCGCGCGCGGGTCCTGGCGCGCAGGGGCCACGGGCGGCGGGTGGGTGCGGCGGTGCTCGGCATACGCGGGGCGGCCTCCTGGGTCGTGGGCGCGTTCGGGCCGGGAGGAGGGCGCGTCCCCGGCAGGGACCGACCCAGCGGCGGCCAATCCCGCTGGGGCGGTCCGGTCCTTCGTGCCAGGGAGGCGTCTACGACTCTGCCCTCCGGCGCACCCGCGCGTCATTCGCCGAAGCCCACAAAGATCCGCCCGGATTCCTGGTGGGACCGCACGGGGGCGCGCACGGGCGCGGGGTGAACAATGGAGCCCCATGACCCCGACGCCCCCCGCAGCACCCGGAGACCGGACGCCCGCGGACCGGTCCGCCCGGATCCGCGCCGCGGACACCGCCCACCTGTGGCACCCCTACACCACCGTCCCCGCCGCGGAGCGGCCGTACGTGGTCACCGGGGCGCAGGGGGCGACGCTGACCCTGTGGTCGGAGGAGGGCGAGCACCGCGTCGTGGACGCGATGTCGTCCTGGTGGTCGGCGGTCCACGGCTACCGCCACCCGGTGCTCGACGCCGCGGTGCGGCGGCAGGCCGACGCGTTCAGCCACGTCATGTTCGGCGGGCTCACCCACGGGCCCGCCGCGGACCTGGCCGAGGCCCTGGTGGCGATCACCCCGGAACCGCTGGAGCACGTCTTCCTCGCCGACTCCGGCTCGGTGGCGGTGGAGGTCGCCATGAAGATGTGCATGCAGTACCACCGCTCCACCGGTCGGCCCGGGCGGCGCCGCTTCCTCACCTGGCGGGGCGGCTACCACGGCGACACCTTCCACGCGATGAGCGTGTGCGACCCGGACGGCGGCATGCACTCCCTGTGGGGCGACGTGCTGCCCGCCCAGGTGCACGCGCCCGCGCCGCCCTCCGGGTTCGGCGCCGAACCCGACCCCGGCTACGTGGCCGCCTTCGAGCGCCTGGCCGCCGAGCACGCCGACGAGCTGGCCGCGGTCATCGTCGAACCCGTGGTGCAGGGCGCGGGCGGCATGCGCTTCCACCACCCGGGCTACCTGGGGGAGCTGCGGCGGATCGCCGACGAGTACGGGCTGCTGCTGGTCTTCGACGAGATCGCCACCGGCTTCGGCCGCACCGGTGAGTTCTTCGCCGCCGACCACGCCGGGGTCGCGCCCGACGTCATGTGCCTGGGCAAGGCGCTGACCGGCGGCTACCTGACCCTCGCCGCGACGCTGTGCACCGCACGGGTGGCCCGGGGCATCGCCGAGGGCGAGGTGCCGGTGCTCGCCCACGGGCCCACGTTCATGGGCAACCCGCTGGCCTGCGCGACCGCGCTGGCCTCGGTGGACCTGCTCACCGGCGGCGACTGGAGGGGCGACGTGGCGCGGATCGGGACCGGCCTGCGCGAGGGCCTGGCCCCGCTCGAAGGACTGCCGGGCGTGCGCGAGGTGCGGGTGCTCGGCGCGATCGGGGTGGTGGAGCTGGACGCGCCGGTGCGCATGGCCGAGGCCACGCGGGCGGCGGTGGAGGCCGGGGTGTGGCTGCGGCCCTTCCGCGAGCACGTGTACGCGATGCCGCCCTACGTGTGCACCTCGGAGGAGGTGGCCGCCGTCGCCGACGGGATGGCCGCCGCGGTGCGGGCCAGCCTGGGGGAGGAGCGCCGATGAGCGTCCTGGTGGTGACGGGGACCTGCACCGGGGTCGGCAAGACGGTGGTCACCGCGGCGGTGGCCGCGCTGGCGGTCGCGGCGGGGCGGCGGGTGGCCGTGCTCAAACCCGCCCAGACCGGGGTGGGCCCCGGCGAACCCGGCGACGCCGACACCGTGGCCGGGCTCGTCCCGGGCGTGACGACGGCGGAACTGGTCCGCTACCCCGAGCCGCTGGCCCCCGCCACGGCCGCCGCCCGCTGCGGTGCGGAGCCCGTGCGGGCCGAGGCGGTGGCCGAGGCCGTGTGGAGCCTGGCGGGCGCGCACGACCTGGTGCTGGTCGAGGGCGCGGGCGGCCTGCTGGTGCGGCTCAACGCCGAGGGGCAGACCCTGGCCGACGTCGCCGTGCTGCTGTCCGCGCCGGTCCTGGTGGTGGCCCGGCCCGACCTGGGCACCCTGAACGCCACCGCGCTGACCGCCGAGGCGCTGCGCACCCGCGGCCTGTCCCCGGCCGGGGTGGTGGTGGGGTCCTGGCCGGACCGCCCGGACCTGGCCATGCGCTGCAACCTCACCGACCTGCCCGCCATGGGGGCGGGCCCCCTGGCGGGCGCCGTGCCGCGGGGCAGCGGGACGCTGGACCCGCGCGCGTTCGCGGACGTGGCCCGCCGCTCCCTGGCGCCCCGCCTCGGCGGGGCCTGGCGGGTCGGCGCCGGACCCGGGATCAGGCGGGAGGGGGAACCGGCGAGGACAGGGTGAACGCCCGCGCGCCCGGCCCGTGCCCGCGCAGCCACGCCGCGCGCTCCCCGGCCTCCTCCGGCGTCACCGGGGTTCCCGCCGCGGACCACCACAGCGTGCGCTCCACCTCCGGGAAGGCGCCGCTGTCCGCCCGGAAGGCCAGCACGTCCCGGTGCGCCGCCTCCACGAAGGACCGCAGATCGCCGGGGGAGCGCCACACCGAGACGAGGCGGATGCGGTCCCCCTCGTCGAGGAAGTGGACCTCCTCCAGGTGGCCGGGGTCCTGCCGGGCCCGTTCGCGCAGGGCGGCGGCGAACGCGCCCAGGTGGCGGCGGTCGCCCCGCAGGACGCGCGCCTCCACCAGCACCGGCCAGCCGCCGCGGAGCGCGGGACCGTGCTCCCTGGCGCGGATCGGACGGTGGCGGGGAGTGTGGCGGACGGTGTCGTGTCGGCGCTGGGCGAGGAACTGCATGACCGCTCCCGGGAAATTGGACTGCTCGTCAGGGTCCACTGTGGCTCTGGTGGTATCCCCGCTGGGAATGCCAGTATGGAATCCGGGGGCCACTCCCCACAGATCCAATGGAGGGGAAAATGGACTCTTCTCGGAGCTCCGCCGAACTCGCCGACCTCCTCGGCGCCTGGCCCCGGGGCGGCGGGCCCCTCTACCGGCGCCTCGCCGACACCCTGCGCGAGCTCGTCGACCAGGGCAGCCTCACCCCCGGTGAGCGCCTGCCCTCCGAGCGCGCCCTCGCCGCCAGCCTCCGGGTGAGCCGCACCACCGTGGTCTCCGCCTACGACGCCCTGCGCGCGGACGGCATCCTCGACAGCAGGCAGGGCAGCGGCACCCGCGTCAGCAGCCGGGTCGCGCCCGTGCGCTCGGACGGCTGGACCGCCAACGGCACGGGCAACCCCATGTACCGCAACTTCTTCCAGCGGGAGGAGGGCCTCATCTCGGCCGCCTGCCTGGCCACCCCCGCGCTCCCCGGCGTGGAGGAGGCCATCCGCCGGGTCGTGGCCGAGGACCTGCCCGCGCTCATGGCCGAGGGCAGCTACCACCCCAGCGGCCTGCCCGCGCTGCGCCAGGCCGTCGCCGACCACTACACCGCCCGGAACCTGCCCACCACCGCCGACCAGGTCGTCATCACCACCGGCGCCCACCAGGCCGTCAACCTGGTCGCCCAGCTCTACCTGCGCAACGGCTCACCCGTCGTGGTGGAGGACCCCAGCTTCGCGGGCTGCCTGGACCTGATGAGCGACCGCGGCGCCCGCTTCCTGCCCGTGCCCCTGGACGAGCAGGGCCTGGACGCCAACGGCGTGCGCCGCGCCGTGGCCGAGCACGCGCCCCACCTCGTCTACACGATGCCCTCGTACCACAACCCCACCGGCACGATGATGTCCGCGGCGCGCCGCCGCGAGCTGGGCGAGCTGTCCGCCCGTCACGGCGTGCCGGTGCTGGAGGACCACGCCTACACCGGCCTGCGCGCCCCCGACGAACCCCCGCCGCTGGCCGCGTTCGCCCCGCGCGGGGCCGAGGTCATCACCGTGGAGTCGCTGTCCAAGATCGGCTGGGCCGGGCTCCGGCTGGGCTGGCTGCGCGCGCCCGCCGAGATGGCCCTGCGCCTGAGCCGACGCAAGGTCCTCGCGGACCTGGCCAGCCCCCTGCTCGACCAGGCGGTGACCGTGCGCCTCCTGGAGCGCTACGACGAGCTGTCCGGGCAGCGTTCCGCGCTGATGCGCGAGGCCCTCGACCACATGGAGGAGCTGCTGCGCGGGGCCCTGCCCCCCTGGGAGTGGCGGCGGCCCGACGGCGGGGCCGCGCTGTGGGTGCACCTGCCCGGGGTGGAGGCCCGCGCCTACGTGCAGGTGGCGCTCTGCCACGACGTGGAGCTGGTCCCGGGCTCGGTCATGTCGGCGTCCGGCGGGGAGCGCCACGCCGAGTGGTTCCGGCTGCCCTTCGCCTACGACGCCCCCACCCGCGAGGAGCTGGTCTGGCGGCTGGCGCGGGCCTGGCGCGAACTCGACCGGCACGGGCCGGTGGAGGCCGACCCGGTCCGCCTCGTGGTCTGACCCCGCACACGCGCGAGGGCGGCATCACCGGTCGGTGGTGCCGCCCTCCGCCGTGTCCGGCGACGAGCCGGACGGGGGGACCGGGCCTAGCCGATCTTGACCCCGCGGGCGTTGCTGAAGCGCTCCTGGACGTCGGCCCAGTTGACCACGTTCCAGAACGCCTTGGCGTACTCGGCCTTCACGTTCTTGTACTGGAGGTAGAAGGCGTGCTCCCACATGTCCAGCATCAGCAGCGGAACGGAGCTGAGGGCGGTGTTGCCCTGCTGGTCGTAGAGCTGCTCGATGACCAGGCGCTGACCCAGCGCGTCCCAGGCCAGGATCGCCCAGCCCGAGCCCTGGATGGTGGTGGCCACGGCGGTGAAGTGCGAGCGGAAGGCGTCGAAGGAGCCGAACTGGTCGTCGATGGCCGCGCCCAGCTCGCCCTCGGGCTTGTCACCGCCCTCGGGGGACAGGTTCTTCCAGAAGATGGAGTGGTTGACGTGGCCGCCCAGGTTGAAGGCCAGGTTCTTCTCCAGCATCGGGATGGTGCCGAAGTCGCCGGTCTCCCGGGCCTCCGCCATCTTCTCCAGAGCCGTGTTGGCACCGGCGACGTAGGTCGCGTGGTGCTTGTCGTGGTGCAGCTCCATGATCTGACCGGAGATCCACGGCTCCAGGGCCGCGTAGTCGTAGGGCAGTTCGGGAAGCGAGTACGGCGCAGACATCTCTGACGCACCTTTCCAATGACGCGGTTCGTCGTGTTCACCAGCGATGGGATCGCCTAGGCAGCAAGCTATCAGTCGAGCGGCGGCTCACCCGATGTCAGGCTCTTTACACTCCGGCACGGGAATAAACCGAGGCCGCGGGCTCCGCTCGGGAGCGCCGCGCCCCGTGCTCGCGGCCGTCGCGACCCGTCGGGGGGAGCGGTCCTCGGCGGACAGCCCTCACAGCCGGCGTCCCACCGCCGCCTCCTCCCGCACTGCCCAGCACGGTCGCTCCCAATCCTCGCTTTCGCGGCGAAATCCCCGCGAGCGCGGACGCGGAGGCGGAGATCCGGCGGAAAGCACCGGCCGGTGTTCGTCGCCTCCGCACCGAATTCGCAGGTGGGGGAGGAGGAATTCGCCGTCACGCCCGAGCCCGCCCCGTGGTCGCCCGCGCCCGGCCCCGCACCGGCCGCGGAGGAGGTCCTGCGGGAGGCCAGCGGGCGGTAGGGGCGGGGCCCTCCGACGCTCCGGGAAAACCCCGGATGCGCGGAAATGAGAAGCGCGTGATGCTCGGGTGAACGGAAGGCGAATTGCGTGTAATCCGGGTTTCGATTCCCCTTCGGGGGCGTCCGTTATTTCCTCGAAGGGCTAAGGTCGAAAGCGTCTGAGCGGATTGCCGCCGTCCCCGAAACACCGGGCGAAGCGGCAGTTCAGTGCCGGGAAACCAGCCCTTCCCCTCTCGTCCCCCCGCGGCCCGCGCCCGGCGGAACCGTGTCGAAACTCCCGTGGAGGTATCCGCCCATGCGGTCGCTGCGCAGCCGTCTCCGTCCACTCCTGGTCACCGGCGCGATGGTCGGCGCCGCCGTGCTCTGCGTACCAGCCGCCCTGGGGATCGCGGGCCTGATCGGCTGGGCGGGCGTGCTC
>ANAW01000122.1:0-11935 GCA_000340945.1 Nocardiopsis synnemataformans DSM 44143
CGGCGCCGCCGTGCTCTGCGTACCAGCCGCCCTGGGGATCGCGGGCCTGATCGGCTGGACGGACGTGCTCACCCTCACCTTCCTCGGCCTGCTCGCCGGCGCCGTGGGCGTGCTCGGGCTGGGCGCGCTGCTCCTGTACCGCAGGGTGGGCGCCCTCTCCAGGAGCGTGGCCGCCTCGATGGACGCCCACAGCCGCAGCGTCGCCGAGACGCTGGGCCGGGACCGTCTGGAGGCCGCCCTGGCCATGGACGGCGTCCGCGAGCGCGTCGCCCGCCTCCAGGACCACACGCTCCCCAAGGTCAGCCGCGAGATCAGGAACGCGGTCACCGTGCAGGGCCGCGACGACTACGAGCAGCAGGTCGCCTGGACCGAGCTGCGCGAGCACCTCGACACCGCCGCGTTCATGCCGCCCCTGCGCGGCTGGGCCGCCTCCCCCGACGTGCTCCGGATCCTGGTCCGCCAGATCGACCGGCTGCGCCCCGGCCTGGTCGTGGAGTGCGGCAGCGGCGCCTCCAGCGTCTGGATCGGCTACGCCCTGCGCCGCGCGGGCACCGGCAGGCTCGTCGCCGTCGAGCACGACGCCCGCTACGCCGAGCTCAGCCGCGAACTGGTGGCCGCGCACGGCCTCGACGACATCGTCGAGGTCCGGCACGCCCCGCTGGTCGGGACCGCGAACACGACGGTCACCGTCAAGGGCGAGGAGCTGCCCACCGCGGACCGCTGGTACGACACCTCGGTCTTCGCCGACCTGGAGGGCGTCGGCCTGGTGTTCGTCGACGGCCCGCCCCAGGCCACCGGCCTCCAGGCCCGCTACCCGGCTCTGCCCGTCCTGCTGCCGCGCTGCACCGAGGAGGCCGTCTTCGTCCTGGACGACGCCGCGCGCGTGGACGAGCGCGCCATCGGCGACCGCTGGCTCACCGAGCACCCCGGCCTCCAGCGCGTCGAGGAGGCCGCCGAGAAGGGCGCCCACGTCTTCACCCGCAAGGGCCTCTAGCGAACGCCGCGTCCCACCGCACCACCTGACGGGCTCCCAGCGGAGTCCCGACCGACACACCCGAGGTCACCCGATGATTACCACCGCCCTGCGGCAGGCACTGCGCGCCCGTGGCACCGAGGCCGCCGTGCTCTGCCACGCGGGTGCCGACACCCGCTCCGTCCTGGCCGAGCTGCCGTTACGCCCCGACGACATCCTGGTGGACCTGGACGCCCACCCCCTGGGCCAGCCCCTGGAGCTCCCGCGCGCCTGGATCCGGGACGAGGAGCCCGAGGTCGGGCTGGTCGCGGTCGTGGCCGCCACGACCACCGACCTGCACCGCGCCCTCACCGTCTCCACGCACCTGCCCAGAGCCGTGCACATCGTGGTCGCCATGGCCGCCACGTCCGGCCACCAGGAGCCCCCGATCCCGGCCTCCCCGGGCATGGGCCAGTGGCGCGAACTCCAGGAGGTGCGGGTACGCCGCGTCAACAGGAACGGCTGGCTGTGCGAGCTGTTCTTCCCCAACGGGATGGACGCCGCCCAGGTGGTCGACGCCGTCGTGCACGGCACCCGCGGTCGGCGCCGGGGACCGGCCACCGCGCCGCTGGCCGTCCTCAGCGGGCCCGAGGCCGCCCTGTGGCGGCCGGGCGACACCGGCGTGCGGGGCGTGGAGGCGAGGGGGCCCGTCCCGCTGCGCCGGGTGACCCCGGTGGGAGACCTGGCCCTGCGCGTGTCCGACGACGTCGCGCGGCCCGAGTGGACCGACCCGGTCGTCCCCGCCCTGGACCGCGTCACCACCGCCGCCGACTCCTGGGCCCGGATCGCCGGGCCTGACGGGCACGCCCGGGTCCACGAGGCCGTGCCGGACGCCGTGCACGCGGTCGCGCCCGTGGACGAGCTCACCGTCAACCCCATCGGGTTCACCAGGGTCGAGGACGGGAACCTGGCCGACCTGACCGTCCACGGCGCCCACGCCGTGGTCCGGGAGGGCGGCAGGGACCTGGTCACCGTCGCCGCAGACGGCACCGTCACCGACGTCGACCTG
This sequence comes from Nocardiopsis synnemataformans DSM 44143, assembly GCA_000340945.1. Taxonomy (GTDB): domain Bacteria; phylum Actinomycetota; class Actinomycetes; order Streptosporangiales; family Streptosporangiaceae; genus Nocardiopsis; species Nocardiopsis synnemataformans. The sequence continues at coordinate 2,022 of ANAW01000122.1, forward strand.
GCACGCCTGCGCCACCTGCGCGGGGTCAGGGTGGACTGGTCCGGGCACACCGGACCCAGCGCCGCGGTGCGTGCGGTCGCCTCCCTGGCCGCCGGAGGGGTGCCCCTGCTCAGCGGCGAGGCGCCCGCCTGGGCGTCGGGCCTGGGCGGGCCGCTCACGGACCTGATCACCGGAGCCCGTGACGAGGACCTGCGCGACCAGCTGCGCCGCGAGGAGTACAGCGTCCGCCTGCGCCGCACGGCTCTGCGCGCCCACGGTCAGCGCTCCCGCTGGCGGGCCCTGGGCGCGGAGGCCGGGATCCCCCTGCCCAGGGAGCCCCGGGTGTCGGTGATCCTGTGCACGCGCCGCCCCGAGATGGTCGGGTTCGCGCTCGCCCAGATCGCCCGGCAGCGCGACGTGGACCTGGAGGTGGTCCTCACCCTGCACGGGTTCCCGGCGGACCTGCCCGAGGTGCGCTCCGCGGTCGCCGCGTTCCGGGAGACGGGGCTGCCGCTGGTCCTGCACGAGGCCGACGCGGGCCAGATCTTCGGCTCGGTGCTCAACGACTCCGTCGGCCGCGCCTCCGGAGACCTGATCTCCAAGTGGGACGACGACGACTGGTACGGCCCCGACCACCTGGCCGACCTGCTGCTGGCGCGGACCTACTCCGGCGCGGAGCTCGTCGGCACCGGACAGGACTTCATCTACCTCCAGGAGGTGGACCTGACCGTCTGGCGCAACCGCAGGTCGGAGGCGGCGACCCGGTTCATCGCCGGGGGCACGATCCTCACCGACCGCGTGGTGATGGAGGAGATCGGCGGCTTCCGGCCGCTGCCCCGCGCCATCGACACCCAGCTGCTCCTCGCCGTCATCCGGGGCGGCGGCCGCATCTACCGCGCCCATGGACTCGGATACGTGCTCCGCCGCACCGGCGGCGGGCACACCTGGTCCGAGGACATGGCCTTCTTCCTGCACAACCACACCCAGCAGTGGTTCGGCTGGCGTCCGAGCGCCATCCTGGAGGGCGAGCCCTCGCCCCTCGGCCAGCCCGCCACCGAGTACACGGGGGAGATCCGTTGACCACGCTTGACACGACTCCGGAACCGGTCTCCGGCGACCACGCGACCGCGCCGGTCCTGCCCTGCGCGGAGACCGACTACCGCGACCAGCCCCGCGCGCGGCGCAACGACTACTCCGTGCTCCAGCCGCCCGCGATCGGCGAGTGGACCCCGACCCTGTCGGTGTCGGTGGTCATCCCCGCCCACGGGCACCAGGACAAGCTCGAACTGGTCCTGGCCTCCCTGTCCGCGCAGAGCTACCCCGCGCACCTGACGGAGGTGATCGTGGTGGACGACGGCTCGCCCGAACCCCTCACCCTGTCGCCGGTGCGCCCGGAGAACACCCGGCTGATCACCTCGGCCCCCGGCGGCTGGGGATCGGCGCACGCCGTCAACAGCGGCGTGGCCGTCTCCTCCGGCCAGGTGGTCCTGCGCCTGGACGCGGACATGCTGGTCTACCGCGACCACGTCGAGTCGCAGATGCGCTGGCACCACCTGGTCGACTACGGGGTCGCCCTGGGCCACAAGATGTTCGTGGACTTCGACCCGAAGGCCATGACCCCCGAGTACGTGGCCGCCGAGGTGCGCGAGGGACGCGCCGCCGAGCTGTTCGACCGCGAGAGCGCCGACCCGCACTGGGTGGAGCAGACGATCGACGGCAAGGACAAGCTGCGGACCGCCGACCGCCTGGCCTACAAGGTGTTCATCGGCGCCACCGGCTCCCTGCACCGCACCCTGTTCGACGCCGCGGGCGGCCTGAACGGGGAGCTGGTCCTGGGCGGCGACAGCGAGTTCGCCTACCGGGTCTCCCAGCAGGGCGCCCTGTTCGTGCCCGACCTGGACACCAGCAGCTGGCACCTGGGGCGCACCCAGATGCAGACCCGCCGCGACGCGGGCACCCGCTACCGCGCCCCCTTCGTGGCCAACCGGGTCCCCGACTTCCACCTGCGGCGCAAGCGCCCCGACCGGCAGTGGGAGGTCCCGCTGGTCGACGTGGTGATGGACGTGGACGGCGCCACCCTGGAGGACGTGGACACCACCGCCTCCGCGCTGCTGTCCGGCACCACTCCCGACATCCGGTTGTGGCTGGTCGGTCCCTGGGACGTGCTGGACGAGGGGCGGCGCTCCCCGCTGGACGAGGAGCGGCTCGACCTGCGGCTGGTCCGGGAGACCTTCCGGGGCGACCCCCGGGTGCGCCTCGTGGAGGCCGCGCCGGACCACGACCCGCGCGTGAACTTCCAGCTGCGCGTGCCCGCGGGTCCGGCGCTGCGGGAGCGGGCGGTCGCCGACCTGGTCGACACGGCCAACAAGAACAAGGCCGGGCTGCTGTGCTCACCCGTGCCCGGCGCCACGCGGGGTGACGGCGTCATGCGCCTGGAGCGGATCGCCGCCTACGCCAGGGCCCGCCACCTGTGGCCCGGGGCGTCCCCCGAGGAGCTGGACCGCGGGGTGGAGGAGGTCTACGGCACCCACTGGATGCCCGGGACGGACTTCGTGGTCCCGGAGGAGGGGGAGCGGGCCAAGCCCGAGAACCCCGAGGCGCTGCGGCGCAAGCTCGACCACGCGCTCGCCGAGGTGGAGCGCATGCGGGCGCGGGCCAGGCGGGCCGAGCGCAAGCTGCGCTGGTTCACCCCGGGGCTCACCCGCAGGGCGCTGCGCAAGCTGGCGCGCTGAACACGCGGCCCCGGCCGGCGGGAAGATCGCCCGGCCGGGGCCGCGCTCGCGCTCCGGGGGCCGCTCCCGGGCCGTGTGCTCCGGGGACCGTTCCCGGGCCGACCCGGGAACGGGGCCTCAGGGCACCCAGAGGCCGAGCGACTCGGCCACCAGGGCGGGCCGCTTCCGGCCCTCGATCTCCACGGTGTGGGTCGTGGTGACCAGGTAGCCCTTGGGGGTCTCCCGGACCGAGCTGAGCTCGACGCCGTCGCGGATGCGCGAGCCGGACACGACCGGCTGGAGGAAGCGCACCTTGTTGAGCCCGTAGTTGATGGACATGCTCGGCTTTTCCGTCAGCGAGATCACCGACTGGGAGAAGTGGGCCAGCATCGACAGGGTGAGGAACCCGTGCGCGATGGTGCCCCCGAAGGGGCCCGCGGCCGCCCTCTCCGGGTCGGTGTGGATCCACTGGTGGTCCTGCGTCGCGTCGGCGAACAGGGAGATCCGGTCCTGGTCGATGGTCACCCAGTCGGTGTGGCCCAGGTGTTCGCCCTGGGATGCGAGCACCTCTTGGATGTCGGCGAATACGCGCACCGCGCCTCCACGGTCGTCGGGTCCGGAAACGGGGGCCGGACGGTGCCGCAACTCTACCTAACGCTGTTCGGTTAGGGGAGGAGGGAACCCGGCCGGGCGCGGCGGGGTTTGGCTGCGGTGGCTGCGGTGGCTGCGGTGGCTGCGGTGGCTGCGGTGGTCGGAGTCGCGTGGGTCAGCGCCGCCGCCGGGCGCCGTTGGCGCGCCCGCGCTCCACGCGGGCCTCGCGCGGGCCGTCGGCGTCCACGACCAGGGCCCGGGCGGTGCGCTCGGCCACCGCGGCGCGGTCCACCGTGTGCCCCAGGCCGCTCTCGGTCAGCGGGACCGGCACCACCCCGTCGTGCGCGCGCACGGGCGGGAGCACCAGGTCGCGACCGCGGTTCCCGGCTCCGGGCATCTCCACCGGAAGCGAGGCCCCCGATAGCGAGGCCAGCGCGACCGTCGCTGCGCGGCCGACCCCGGTCACCGCCGACGAGCCGCACCACACCCGCCAGCCCGCGTCCACGGCGCGGTCCACCGCGCGGCGGGCCGCCGTGAGGCCGCCCAGGCGGGCCGGGTCCACGTTCACCGCGCCGCCCGCCTCGGCCCGGATCGCCTCGGTGAGGTCGTCCACCGACTCCAGCGACCGGCCCAGCGCCACCGGCGTGCGCAGCTCGGCGGACAGCCGGGCGTGCGCCGCGAGGTCGCCCGGGGCGAAGGGGTCCTCGATCGCCAGCAGGCCGAGCCCGTCCAGGACGCGCAGCGCGTCCAGGTCGGCGGGGGACTCGGTGTAGCGGCAGCCCGCGTCCGCCTGGAGGACCAGGAACGGGAAACTCGACTGCACCGCGCGCACCACGTCGGCGTCCCAGCCCGGGGCGACCTCCAGCCGGATCCGCCGGAAACCGGACCCCACCTGGCGGTTCACCTCCGTGACCACCGACTCCACGGCCACCTGGCGGAGCAGCGTCACCCCCGCGGTGAGCGCGGTGCGCTCCCCGCCCAGGGCGTGCGAGAGCGGGGTGTCGCGCTGGCGGCTCCACAGGTCCCAGCAGGCGGTGTCCAGGGCGCCGGCCACGGCCGGGTCCCAGGGCAGGTCGGCCCAGGCCTCGCCCGCCTCGGTCGGACGCCGCCAGGAGTGGCTGAGCAGGGCGGGGGCGAAGGCGCGGGTCAGGGCGTCCCACTGGGCTCCGCTGGCCCCGGACAGCTCTCCCCAGCCGCTCACGCCGTCACCGTCGGCCACCCGCACCAGGACGGGGCCGTCGGCGCCGGAGCCGCGGCCGCCGGCCGGGGTCCGCAGCCGGATCAGCTCGAGTTCGACGATCCGGGTCGCGGTCGCCGAGCCGGTGTGTGCCACGCTGTCCCACCTCGGTACTCGTCCTCCCGCGTCCGGCCGCAGAGCCGGACGCGCGGGCTTTCCCCTCGACCGTACCCCCGGCCGACCTGCGCGACCACCCCGAACGGTGCGGTCCGCGCCACCCGTTCGGCCGGGACGCTAACCCTGGACCAGCACCTCGTCCAGCGGGCGGTGCTTGACCCCGTGCGCCTCGGCGACCGGTGCGGAGACCACGTCGCCGTCGAAGGTGTTCAAACCCCCGGCCAGTGCCTCGTCCTCGTCCATGGCGCGCCGCCAGCCCTTCTCCGCCAGCGCCACCGTGTACCGCAGGGTGTCCTTGGTCAGGGCGTGCGTGGAGGTGTTGGGCACCGCGCCCGGCATGTTCGCCACGCAGTAGAACACCGTGTCGTGCACGTGGAAGGTGGGGTCGGCGTGCGTGGTGGGACGCGAGTCCTCGAAGCACCCGCCCTGGTCGATCGCGATGTCCACCAGCACCGCGCCCGGGCGCATCCGCGACACCAGCTCGTTGGACACCAGCTTGGGCGCCTTGGCCCCCGGCACCAGCACCGCGCCGATCACCATGTCCGACTCCAGCACCGACAGCTCCAGCTCGAAGGCGTTGGACACCACCGTCTTGACCCGGCCCTGGTAGAGGGAGTCCACGTGCCGCAGCTTGTTCACGTTCAGGTCCAGCACGGTCACCTCGGCGCCCATGCCCACCGCGATCTGCGTCGCGTTCAGGCCGGAGACGCCCGCGCCGATCACGGTCACGCGCGCCGGGCGCACGCCCGGCACCCCGCCCATCAGCACGCCGCGCCCGCCGCTGGGCCGCTGGAGGGTCACCGCCCCCATCTGCGGGGCCAGGCGGCCCGCGACCTCCGACATCGGGGCCAGCAGCGGCAGGGAGCCGTCCGGCAGCTGCACGGTCTCGTAGGCGATGCCGGTCACCCGCCGCTCCAGCAGGGCGTCGGTGCACTCGCGCGAGGCGGCCAGGTGCAGGTAGGTGAAGAGGGTCTGCCCCTCCCGCATGCGGTGGTACTCGGCCGGGACCGGCTCCTTGACCTTCAGGACCAGCTCGCCCGCGGCCCACACCTCGTCGGGGGAGTCCAGGATGCGCGCGCCCGCCGCCTCGTACTCGGTGTCGGAGATGGAGGAGCCGAGGCCCGCGTCGCGCTCGACGACCACCTCGTGGCCGCGGCGGACCAGTTCGTGGACCCCGGCGGGGGTGATGGCCACCCGGTACTCGTGGTTCTTGATCTCGCGGGGCACGCCGATGCGCACGGTTCCTCCTACGGGTATCGCCGTTGATACCCCCACTGTGAACTGCGGGGGTGCCCTGGCGCCATCGCCAACATGCATCGCCGTCGACGATCTTGTTGACAGGGTGTAAGTCCGATGTGTGGCTTGGGACACCGGTACCTGCCCGTGGCGCGCGGACTCAATCCCCCGGGAGCCCGCCGCTCCGAGGGCCGCCGCTCCGGACGCCGCCCGCCGGGCGGCCCGAGATCCACACCCGCTCCACCCGGCCGGTCAGCTCCCGGCCCGCGTAGGGGCTCGGGTCCGCCGGGGGGACCGCCAACCGTGCGCCGGGGTCGAAGGCGACCAGGTCGGCGTCGAACCCCGCCGCGATCCGCCCCTTGCCCACCAGGCCCAGCAGTTCCGCCGGGGCCCGCGCCGTCCACCGCGCGAGGTCGGCCAGCCCCCGGCCGCGCCGGTGCGCCGCCGTCCACAGCGCGGACAGGCTCCACTCCAGCGTGTACAGGCCGTGGGCGGGCAGGTGCCCCGACCCCACCGTGGTGATCGCCGAGCCCCGCGCCAGCAGCGCGCTCCACAGCGCCTTGCGGTTGGCGTCCGAGCGCAGCGGCGGCCGACAGGCGTGCGCGGGCGACTCCGGCGCCAGCGACTCCGAGGGCAGGCACAGGTAGTGCGGGCAGGTGTGCGCCGTCAGCGCCACTCCCACCGCCCCCGCCGCGGCCAGCAGCGCCGCGCACTCGGCCGCCGTGAACGACCCCACGTGCGTGCGCGCCCCCACCGCGCGGGCCGCCGCGATCACCCGCTCCAGCCCGCGCCGCTCCGCCCGGGGCGGCCGGTGCTCCGCGGCCAGCGGCGGGGTCCCCAGCTCGGCCGCGTCCTCGGCGTGCACCAGCAGCACGCTGTCCAGCGCCGCGAGTTCGGCCATCGTCTTGCGCAGCTGGGCGTCGTTCAGCGCAGCGACGTCCGGGGCGCCCCCGTCCGACAGCGAGCAGTGGAAGGCCACCGCTCCCGCGGCCTGGAGGTCGGCCAGGTCCAGCGGGCCGGTTCCCGGGGCCACCCCGCCCAGGAACAGCACCGGCACGGGGGACAGGGCCGCCGCGCGCTGGTGCGCCCCGAGGGCGTCCGGGCAGGTGAGGGCGGGCCGCGCCGGGGCCGGTGAGGCCACCACGCAGGTCACCCCGCCGCGCAGGGCGGCCGTCCCCGCCCGGCGGTAGGACTCGGCCAGGCCCTGTCCGGGCACGTGCACGCCGGTGCCGACGTCCACCGCGCCGGGCAGCAGCGCCACGTCGCCGAGGTCGGTCGTCCGGTGGGCGGGCATGTGCGCGCCGTGGTCGCCCACGGCCTCGATCCGACCGTCGCGCATCCCGACGGAGGCGGGCCGGACCCCCTCGGGGGCGACCACGCGCGTGGACCTGACCACACTGTCGTACACGGCCATCCGCCGTCCCCTTCACTGCGCTCGCTGGAGGATGTGCTGAGAGACGCCACGGGGAACCGCGGCACGGGAGGGGAGGCCGGACGCCGAAGGCGGGGGAACCGTCGTCTCGACCGGATCCGAGCGTATCGCGAAGAGCCCCGCCGCAAGGGGGGAATCCGACATCCCCCGACCGCCCCGGCGGCTCTCTCCCCGCCCCGCGGCGACCCGGGGCCGTCCGCGGGGGTGTACGGGGACGCCCGAGTCCGACACTGTGTAGTAGACGGACTAACCTTGGTCGAGGTGTTCCTCCGTGCGCGGCCCCTGCCGGAAAGATCCGGACAGCGGCGAGGCGGTCACACGGCCAAGGGCGCTGACCAGCCAGTTGCAACGAGACCGACGACGGAGTGGCGCGTGGCTCCTCCCGCACAGAACCAGAAGTCCCCCCTCAAGGAACACCATGACGACGCCCCGGGCACGGGACGGGCTCCGCTCTTCGCCGCCGCGGCCGCCGTCCTGTGCCTGACCGGCCTGAGCCTGACCCTGGTCCTCGGCGGAGCCGCCTTCCCCGAGGTCATCCCCGGCCTGCCCGACGCCGGTGAGGCGGTCCGCTGGGGCCTGCCGCTGGCCAAGGTCACCATGGACGCCTCCGCGGTCGTGGCGATCGGCCTGCTGCTGCTCGCCGCCGTCCTGCTGCCCTCCCACAAGGGCAGGCTCTCCCCGCAGGCGACCTCCTACGTGCGCGCGGCCAGCTGGGCGGGCCTGGCCTGGGCCCTCGCCGCCGTGTTCACCCTGTACTTCCAGGCCGCGGAGTTCCTGGCCCGCAAGGTCGGCCAGATCAGCGTCGACGAGGTCACGGCCTACGCCGGGTCGGTCTCGGGCGGCATCGCGCTGATGTTCGTCGTCCTGCTCACGACCGGCATCGCCCTGTTCGGCCGCACGGCCACCACCGCCACCGGCGGCCTGTGGCTGCTCGTCCTCGCCCTGGCCGCCACCACGCCTCCCGCGCTGACCGGCCACTCGGCCTCCTCCGGCTCGCACGAGCTGGCCGTGACCGGGCTGGCCCTGCACGTGATCTCCATCAGCGTGTGGGTGGGCGGCGTGGCCGCGCTGACCTACCACGCGCTGCGGCGCGACGCCCAGGACCCGTCGGTGGCCGCCAACCGCTTCAGCCGCCTGGCCCTGTGGGCCTACGTCGGCGTGGCCGTCAGCGGCGCGGCCAGCGCGCTGGCCCGCCTGTACTCGATCGAGGACCTGGTCGCCACCGAGTACGGCCTGATCATCCTCGTCAAGATCATCCTGTTCGGGGTCCTGGGCGCGTTCGGCTACATGCACCGCGAGTTCGTCTTCAAGCGCCTGGAGGACGCTCCGCGGGGAACGGCGGGGGAGGCGTTCCGGCGCCCGCTGTTCCTGCGCGCGGCGCTGGCCGAGGTGCTCGTCATGGCCACCGTCATCGGCGTGTCCGTCGGTCTGGGGCGCACCGCGCCGCCCCCGCCTCTGGAGGGCACCGTGGACCCGGCCGCCGCCATCCTCGGCTTCCCCGTCCCGCCGCCCATGACCGCCCAGACCCTGCTCACCCTGTGGCGCCCCGACCTGTTCTTCATCATGATCGTGCTCGTCGCGGGCGGGCTGTACGCGGGCGCCGTGGTCCGGCTGGTGCGCCGGGGCGACTCCTGGCCCGTGGGGCGGACGGTGGCCTTCGCGGCGGGGCTGGTGACGATCGTGGTCACGCAGCTCACCGGGTTCGCGACCTACTCCATGGTGCTGTTCTCGACGCACATGATCCAGCACATGGTGCTGTCGATGCTCACCCCGATCCTGCTGGTGCTGGGCGCGCCGATCACCCTGGCCCTGCGGGCGCTCAGGCCCGCCGCGCGGCGCGGGGACCGGGGGCCGCGCGAGTGGCTCAACCTGTTCCTCAACAGCCGCTTCTCCAAGGCGGTCACGCACCCGGCGATCGCGGCCCCGCTGTTCGTGTTCAGCCCCTACGTGCTGTACTTCACGCCGCTGTTCGGCACGCTGATGAACGACCACCTGGGCCACCTGTTCATGGGCGTGCACTTCCTGCTGGTGGGCTTCCTCTTCTACTGGACCATCGTGGGCGTGGACCCGGCGCCGAGGAAGGTGCCCTTCCTGCTGCGCATCCTGCTGCTGCTGGTGGTGATGGGGTTCCACGCCTTCTTCGGCATCACGATCATGATGCAGTCCGAACCGCTGGCGATGGACTACTACGGCCAGTTCGACATCCCGTGGCTGGAGGACCAGGCCGCGGACCAGTACGCGGGCGGCGGCGTCGCCTGGGCGCTGGGCGAGATCCCCACCGCGCTGGTCATGATCGCGCTGGTGCGGCAGTGGTCGCGCGACGACGAGAAGCAGGAGCGCCGCCGGGAGCGCCACAGCCGCCGGGGCGGCTCCGACGACGCCGACATGGACGCCTACAACGCCTACCTGGCCGAGCTCGAACGCCGCTCGCGGGGCGGGGGCCCGGCTACGGCCACCGCGGCCCCGGGGGCGCCGCCGCGCACCGGCGAGGAGCCGACGGCGCGGAGCGCACCGGTGGCGGAGGCCGGGGACGACGAACCCGATCCCGCCGCCGGCAAGGGCGGCTGACCCGACACGCGGGGGCGCACCGGCCGGGGGGCCCCCGCCCTGG
>ANAW01000123.1:0-257 GCA_000340945.1 Nocardiopsis synnemataformans DSM 44143
CAGGGCCGGTCCCGAAGGGCGAGGGACCCTGGCGCCGGGGCGCACGGTGGTGTTGGCTCGGCCCCATGAGGAGATTCCGCTTCGGGACCAACATGCTCGCGGACGAGCCCGGGGACTGGGCCGACGTCTGCCGCGCCGTCGAGGCACAGGGCTTCGACGTCCTGCTCGCCCCCGACCACCTGGGCATGGCCTCGCCGTTCGTCCGGCTGGCCGCCGCGGCCGCGGCCACCAGCCGCCTGCGGCTGGGGGCCCACGTG
>ANAW01000124.1:0-2618 GCA_000340945.1 Nocardiopsis synnemataformans DSM 44143
AACAACGAGTTCTGGAACCCGGCGCTCCTGGCGCGCGAGACCGCCACCCTCGACCAGGTCTCGGGCGGGCGCTTCGAGCTGGGACTGGGCTCGGGCCACATGAAGTCGGAGTTCGACGACGCGGGAATCCCCTGGCGGCCCCACGCCGAGCGCACCGCGAACCTGGTCGCGGCCCTGGACGAACTCGACCGGAGGCTGGCCGAGGGCGGACAGCGGCCCCAGCCCGTCCAGCGCCCCCGGCCGCCGTTGCTGATCGGCGGGCACGGGCCCGCGACCCTGACCATGGCCGCCGAGCGGGCCGACATCGTGGGCTTCAGCGGACTCACGCAGCGGCGCCGCCGCAGACTGGGGGAGTTCTCCGTGGCGGACTCGGCCGAGACCCTGCGGCGGGTGGAGCTGGTCCGGGAGCGGGCCGCCGGACGCGGGTACGAGTCGAGCGTGCTCGTCCAGATGGTGGCGGTCACCGACGACGTGGAGGCGACCACCGCCCGGATCCTGGAGCAGGCGGGCCCCGGGGTGCTCCCCGAGGGGGAACCGCTGCGGGAGAACCCCTACGTGCTGATCGGGACCCCTCAGGAGATCGCGGACACGATCCTGGAGCGCCGCGAGAGGTACGGGTTCAGCTACGTGGTCACCCAGGCGCCCTACCGCGACGCCCTGGCGGAGGCGATCCCCCTGGTCCGGGCGCAGGAGGGGCCGGCCTGAGGGCGGGCCCGCGAAGCGGGGCGCCCCGCACCGGAGGGCACGGGGCGCGCGAACGGAGAGTACGGGGTCAGACGACCAGGGCGGCCACGGAGGCCCCCACCAGCCCCAGGACCAGGCAGACGAGCAGGGCCGCGGCCAGCAGCGGCAGGGAGGGCCGGAGCGAGGACAGCGCGGCCTGGCCGCCCCCCGACGACTGGCGGCGGGCCACCACCGGCAGCATCACCACGTTGACCGCGCACAGGACGGCCGCGACGCAGGCGGCCGCGGCGAACGCCGCCCAGAAACCGGCCCCGGCGGCCAGCGTGTTGGCCGCGGCCAGCGTCGGCAGCGCGATCAGCACCACCACGGAGGCGATCCCGAACGCCGCCCGCGACCGGGGCGACGCCCCGCGCGAGCTCCCGGAGACGACGAGGAGCAGACCGAGCAGGGCCGCCATCAGGATGGCGCCCACGACTCCGAACACGGCGATGTTGACCAGCGAATTCACGCTCGCCATTGTCGCACCGAAGCGGAGGTGCCCGGATCCGGGGTGGACGCGCCCGGTCAGCCGGTGTGCTCCACCCGCGAGCCCGCCGCCGTCTTGACCACCCTCAGGCGGGTGGACACCCTCTGGCGCAGGTCGGCGACGTGGCTCACCACGCCCACCGCCCGGCCGCCGTCCCGCAGCCGGTCCAGGACGTCCAGCACCTCCTCCAGGGTGTCCTCGTCCAGCGTGCCGAACCCCTCGTCCACGAACAGCGTGTCGATGTCGGCGCCGCCCGCCTCAGCGCTGGCCACGTCGCCCAGCCCCAGGGCCAGCGCCAGCGAGCTGAAGAACGTCTCCCCGCCCGAGAGCGTGGCCGGGTCGCGCTCCACGCCCGTCCAGGCGTCGACCACCCGCATGCCCAGGCCCCCGGCCGAACGCGCGCGCCCGTCCCCGGCGGCCTTGTCCACCGTGTAGCGCAGCTCGTACCGGCCGTCCGACATCGTCACCAGCCGGTCGTTGGCGGCGGCCACCACCTGCTCCAGACGGGCCGCCAGCACGTACGCCGACAGGCGCACGTTGTCGGCGTTGTCGGAGGAGGTCCCGGCGGTCAGGCCGCGCAGCCCCTCGGCCACCGCGTAGCGGCGCAGCGCCGGTTCGCAGTCCCCCAGCCGCAGGCCGAGCTCTCCGCGCAGGGAGGCGAGCCGACCCGCCCGCTCCTCCAGCATGCTCCGCCAGGCCACCGCGCGGTCGGCGGCCTCCGACGCGGTACGCGCGGCGCGGGCCAGCTCCTCCGGGTCCGGGACGGGCAGCTCTCCGGCCGCGGTCAGCTCCGGATCGGCCAGCGACGCCTCGACGGCGGCCAGGGCGTCGTCGAAGGAGCGGGCGCGCTCGCGCAGCGCGCGGCGCCGCTCCTCGTCCAGCGCGGCCTCCCACACCCCGGCCTCGTCGGCGAACCGGGCGTCGGCCCGCTGCCGCTCGGCCTCGGCGACGGCGGCGCGCAGCTCGTCGGCCGCGCGGTCGCGGTTGACGGCCGCCTCGGCCGCGGCGCGCAGCAGGTCGGCCTCACCGCCCAGCCTGGCGATCCGCTCGTCCAGCCCGGCGTCGTCCCCGCGCGCCCGGTCCAGCAGCGCGGTCAGTCTCCCGTGCTCGCGGACGGCGTTGTCTCGGTCGGCACCGACCTGGGCCTCCTGACGGGTCAGCTCCCCCTCGCGGGTGCGGGCGCGCTCCAGGTCGCCGGTGGTGCGCTCCAGCTCCTCCTCCACCCGGCGGGCCTCACCGGCGGCGGCCCGGGCCTCCGCCAGCGCCGCGGCGTGCGCCTCCACCTCCTCGCGGACGGTCTCGGCGGTGCCGTCCTCGGCGCGCTCCCGCGCGGCGGTGCGCCGCTCCCGCAGGGCCACCACGGCGCTCTCGGCCTCCGCGCGGCGGGAGGCGGCGGGGTCGGCGGCCG